>CAJJCG010000020.1 GCA_905182615.1 Alphaproteobacteria bacterium UBA2964
GTCGCCGTGTGATATCATTATAAAACTGTTTTTTATAGGAGACTTCTTTGGACAACTTAGCTAAGTGGGTAAAGGTTGGTTTAGCAGTTTCGGTTATCTGGACGTTCTTAATTTTTCTTGTTAGTAAACAAGGTTTTAGCTTAATAAATTTTAACTTCGAGTTTCACGAAGCAGAATCTACTTGGGATGCCTCATTACCAGTAGCAATAGGAACCTTTGTATTTATCTGGATAGTTTCATTCTTTTTCTTCAGAGATGAGGAAGAAGAATGATGGAGATATAGGCAAATTATCGAAGCACCCATATGATGATAGACCCACATATCTAGCTGAGTAATCCAGCAGCTATTATCATATTATAATCACAAGGACCTTGTATTTCGTGGGGGGGCCTCCCTTTTGGTCCAAATACGGTCCACTGTTACTAAAAATGGGACCCATTGAAGATTTAAACGGTTTAACAATTGAGATCATGTATGCCATAACCCCCGTGAGTTTTGGCTAGATTAGTCTAGGTATTAAGTTAGAGGAATAGCTGGGTTTTAAGGTTTCAGGTACCTGTGGCCGTAAGGTCGTGGAAGTTCGAGTCTTCTCCTGGGCACCAAATATTCCGACAGCCACGCAGCATAGGAGTGACCCGGACGTCATGACGATTGATCTTCACCAAGGCGATCTCCCTAACGGGTTAGATCTAGGCGATTGTGTGGCCATCGATACCGAAACGATGGGCTTGCACCCCCACCGCGACCGGCTGTGCCTGATGCAATTATCGGCAGGCGACGGAAATGCGCATATCGTTCGCTTTCCCAAAGGCCAGTATGACGCGCCGAACCTGAAAGTGATGCTCGGCGACTCGTCGGTGACCAAACTGTTTCATTTTGGCCGCTTCGATATCGCCGTCATTGAGCAATATCTTGGAATTACCTGTGCGCCGGTCTATTGCACCAAAATCGCTTCCAAACTGGTACGGACCTATACCGACCGGCATGGACTGAAAGACCTGTGCCGTGAGCTGCTCGATGTTTCGATATCTAAGGAGCAGCAATCGTCAGACTGGGGAGCTGATAGTTTGAGCGACGCTCAGCTAAATTACGCGGCATCAGATGTCCTCTATCTGCACCAGCTGCGTGACAAGCTTGATATCATGCTTGCCCGCGAAGGCAGGACAGAGTTGGCGATGGCCTGTTTTAACTTTTTAGCCGATCGCGCCAAGCTGGATCTCGCCGGCTGGCCAGAAATCGATATATTCGCTCACTAAGTGAGAACCGAATTTCTGGACAAGCAAACCAATTCACACGAAGCCACCAAGACGCTACCAGCCGATTCAATTTATGGGGTAGACTGGTTGCCGGACCGCTAGAATTCCGAAAACATATGAACCAAGAGTCTGGGAAGTTCAAAGGCAATGGCGTCAGATTTAAAAGAAACGACCAAACTCTCTGATCTCGAGGTCGCCAGAAACGTCTTTAAAGACGAGGCTGCCGGGCTCATGAAGTTTGCTGACGTTCTGGATGAGTCTTTCGTCAAAGCCCTCGACATCATGGCATCAGCTACTGGGCGCGTCATCATTAGCGGGATGGGCAAGAGCGGCCATATCGCAAACAAGATCGCGGCGACATTGGCCTCCACCGGGACGCCCGCGCAATATGTGAATGCTGGCGAGGCGAGCCACGGCGATCTCGGTATGATCACCAAGCAAGACGTGTTACTGGCGCTATCCAATTCAGGTGAAACGCCCGAACTTTCGGACATGGTCGCCCATACCAAGATAAACGGAATACCCCTAATTTCAATTACGGGTCGCGCTGGCAGCTCACTGGATAAGGCCGGTGACGTTTCACTTGTGCTGCCCAATGTTAAAGAAGCCTGCCCATTGAACCTTGCGCCCACGACATCGACCACGGTTATGCTGGCTATCGGCGATGCCCTCGCCGTCGCATTACTTGAACGGCAGGGGTTTTCACCGGAGAATTTCAACGCTCTGCATCCTGGTGGGCAGTTAGGCCGTCGTTTCGTAAAAGTGTCAGATGTCATGCATCGCGGCGATGCCGTCCCGCTTGTAGATGCCGCGACCCCGATGCCAGATACACTGCTCATCATGACCCAAAAAAGTTTCGGTTGTGTCGGTATCACCGACGACAATGGGGACCTTGCGGGCATCATCACCGATGGGGACCTGCGGCGACACATGGACAAGGGCCTCCTCAATCAGCTGGCTGGCGACGTCATGACCGGCGCGCCCAAGACCACGGAACCCAATGAACTTGCCGCGGCAGCGCTTAAACTGATGAACGGGCCTGAACGCCCGGTTACCGCTCTCTTTGTCGTTGAGAATGGAAAACCGGCAGGCATACTGCATATCCACGACCTACTTCGCGCTGGTATCGTTTAGGGCTCACGAATTAATGAACACACCTGCGACCAAACCTCACGATGCAAAATCGGACGGTGCCCGCGTCGCAAGTTCATTATCTACAGGCGGTTCCGGCGACGGCTCAGGAAGCAGCTATTCACGCTTTGTTGTGCTCATGCGGATTGCATTGCCGGTATCCGCCGCCGCCATCGTCGCCCTGGTGATAGCCTGGCCACAGCTGACCCAAAAACCAAAAGGATCCCGGCTTGGTGTTTCAAAAATTGCTACCCATGACACCAATGGACAACAAATAGTCAATCCACGTTTCTCCAGCACAGATTCAAACCAGCGCCCGTTTAACCTCACGGCGGATGCCGCGTTTCAGAAAAAAGATGATGCCAATCTGGTAGACCTCGCTTTTCCAAAAGCTGATTTAACAGCAAAGTCCGGAACCTGGATGGCCATATCAGCAGAAACCGGTATGTTTAATCGCCGATCTGAAGTGCTCGCTCTCAAAGGGACTATAAGTCTGTTCCACGATTCCGGCTACGAGCTAAAGACAGCCATTGCGCAAATCGATATGGCGGCGGGGACAGCGAAAGGCGACGTGCCAATTTCGGGTCATGGGCCGGGCGGCACCGTCAAAGGGTCAGGATTCAGAATACTCGAACGCGGCAAAACGATGGTTTTCACGGGCAAAAGCAAAATGGTCCTGTATTCAACGTCAAAACAGCTCAATCTGAGGCAGCGCAAATGACCGATATCGTCAAATTCATTTTGCTCGCTGCAGCAGTCTGCCTGATGCAGAACACGGCTTTTGCTCAAGGGGGGATTGGCCTGCCCAACCAGGCGCGCAACACCCCTATTGAGATAGATGCTGATAACGGAATCGAATGGCAGCAAGAAGCCCAGGCCTATATCGCCCGGGGAAATGCGAAAGCGAAACAGGGCGATGTTGTTGTCCATGCTGATCAACTGACCGCCTATTACGAAAAACTAAAGGGTGGCGGCACGCAGATTTGGCGACTGGATGCCGATGGGAACGTTCGCATCGTCTCACCCCGTCAAACTGCCTATGGAACCAAAGGTGTCTATGATGTCGCCAAAGGGATATTCGTCCTAACCGGCAACCCTCGGCTGATTACCGATACGGTAAATATTTCAGCCCGCCGTAGCCTCGAATTTTGGGAGAAGAAATCAATCGCTGTCGCCCGCGGCGATGCGGTGGCCATCAAAGGCGATAAACGCTTGCGCGCCGATGTCCTGACCACTCATTTCAAGAAAACAAAAGCTGGCAAGAACGAGGTAACGCGCGTTGACGCCTATGACAACGTCCTGGTGTCATCGCCAAAGGAAATCATCCGGGGTAAGCGAGGTGTGTACAACACAAAGACCGGTATCGTCGTGTTGCGCGGTGGGGTTAAAATAACTCGAGGCGCCGACCAATTGAATGGTGATGCCGCAGAAATCGATCTGAATACAGGGGTCAGCCGTTTGTTAAGCAGTGGGTCTGGACGAGTTCGAGGCGTTTTTGGGCCTAAAAATCTAAGGCCGAAGACGAAGCCAAAAAACAAAAGCGTTAACTAAATTCGTTAATAGTCACGGCAAATTAAAGCGTTTAGTGTGAGTAACATGACGTCAGAGTTAGTAACCCCAACCACAGATAGAGAAGATAATAGGTCAACACCGCAGCTCGTAACGGACAATCGCGGGCTCGTCGCACGCAATCTCGGCAAATCCTACAAACAACGCCCCGTTTTGCGTGAAGTCTCTTTATCGGTTCAACGCGGCGAAGTGGTCGGTCTACTCGGCCCCAACGGCGCCGGCAAAACCACGTCATTTTATATCGTCACCGGCCTCATTTCTCCTGATTATGGAACGATCACGCTCGACGGAAACGACATTACCGGCTTGCCAATGTACCGCCGGGCGCGGCTAGGTATCGGTTACTTGCCTCAGGAAGCCTCAATTTTTCGGGGTTTGTCTGTAGAAAATAATATCCGCGCAATTTTAGAAGTCGCAGTTGATCACCATGATCAACGCGAGACCCGGCTCGAAGAGTTATTGGCTGAGTTCTCAATTTCGCATCTACGCCGAACACCGGCGCTGGCCCTATCAGGGGGTGAACGACGCCGCGTTGAGATTGCCCGCGCGCTTGCGGCTGATCCCAGCTTTATTCTTCTTGATGAGCCTCTTGCGGGCATCGACCCGATTGCCGTCGATGATATTCGGGACCTGGTATCACATCTCAAAGACCGCGGTATTGGTGTGCTGATCACCGATCACAACGTTCGCGAGACTCTGGACATCGTCGACCGGGCCTATATTCTTCACGATGGTAGAGTTCTTATGGAAGGCGCGCCTGACGAGATTGTTACCCACAAAGATGTTAGACGTGTTTACCTTGGCGAAAGGTTCAACCTGTAAGACGGGTATGAACACGACTAAGTGTATGTAAGGTAAAGATTATGGCCTTGGTCCCCCGATTGGATCTGCGTCAGGTCCAATCTTTGGTCATGACGCCGCAGCTGCAGCAAGCAATTAAGCTTCTGCAGCTATCCAATCTTGAATTATCGGATTATGTCGAACGAGAGCTGGAGCAGAATCCACTTCTCGAACGCGAAGATACCGATGGGCATAACGACAGCGCAGAACCCCAGGAAGACAGAAATACTAAGGCCGACTCCGATGCCACCGCCGGCGACGCCGACATGGGTGAAGCTGTGGCTCGTGACGGAAACGAAATTTCTCCTGGCGATGCGTTCGACAATGACACGACATTTGGCGATGCCCCGGCAGAGCCAGACTCGCGCGAGCTCGTCGATAACGAGTGTATCTCGCTTGAACATGATGCGGGGCTAGATACCGACTACGAAAACGTATGGTCCGGCGACTCCGATGCCGCGCCAGCCATGGAAGCCGATACACTCAACTGGCAGGTCCATGGTGCCGGCGGGTTTGATTCCGATAACCCCGCACTCGAGAATGCGCCGGCCGAAGAAATTTCCCTGCGGGATCACCTACTCGAACAAATCAATGTTGATATATCCGATCCCGTCGACCGCATGATTGCTGTCTATATGGTCGATTCACTGGATGACGCTGGTTACCTAACCGTCACGGTCGAAGACAGCGCATCAATGCTCGGCTGCCCACTCGACCGCGTCGAACACACCCTCCAATCCGTCCAGCAGTTCGACCCTGCTGGTGTTTTTGCCCGAAATTTATCAGAATGTTTAGCGCTTCAGCTCAAGGAGTTGGACCGTTACGATCCCGCGATGCAGTCCCTTGTGGAAAATCTCGACATTCTAGCCAAGAGAGAATTTAAAACGTTGAGGCGTCTGTGTAGCGTCGACAATGAAGACATCTCGGAAATGGTCAAAGAAATTCAGGCACTAAATCCAAAACCAGCGATGGCCTTCGATCACTCGGTCGCGCAAGCAGTAACACCTGATGTTTCGGTACGCCGTGGTAAGGACGGCAGTTGGTTTATCGAAGTAAACAGCGACACCCTACCACGCGTCTTGGTCAACAACCGGTATCACACCGAGATAAACAGCAAAAGAATGCGCGAAAAGGACAAGGTTTACATCGCGGAATCCTATCAATCTGCCAACTGGCTGGTAAAAGCCCTGCACCAACGGGCCCAAACGATCATGAAAGTGGCAGCAGAGATCGTCCGCCACCAGGAAGGATTTCTTGAAAAAGGCGTCCAGTATTTAAGACCTCTCGTCCTCCGCGAGATCAGCGAAGCGCTGGATATTCACGAGAGCACGGTCAGCCGGGTAACAAAAAATAAATATATCGCAACGCCACGTGGTATATTTGAGCTGAAATATTTTTTCACCTTTGCACTCGGTGAACATACAGAAGGCGAATCTTCATCGGCTGAAGCTGTCCGGTTCCAAATCAAAAACATGATCGACGCGGAATCTTTGAATAATGTTCTGTCAGACGACAAAATCGTCAACATCCTGCGAAATGAGGGTGTCGACATCGCGAGACGTACTGTTGCTAAATACCGAGAGGCGATGCATATCCCGTCTTCAGTACAGCGCCGCCGGGAAAAAACGCTGCACGCGTAGTAACAAAATAGCTCGCAAGAGCTACGTGTTGACTTTTAAGGACGCGGGGCTCTATTTTCCGCCGCCAACACAAGCGCCAAGAATGCACTGGTATTTAGTTTGGCTCGATACGGCACTAAACAACAAACCCTGAAACGAAAATCTCAATGGAATTATCGATTAAAGGCAAGCAACTCGACATTGGCGATGCCTTAACAATGCATATCAAAACCCGACTCACTGATTCCGTCGAAAAATATTTTGATCACGCGCTGGATGCTAATGTTGTCCTGACAAAAGAAGGCAACGGCAAACAATTTCGCACAGACATTGTCGTTCACATCGGGCGTAACATTAAGATGCACGGCCGAGCGACAACGGAAGAGCCCTACGCGTCTTTTGAAACAGCGCTCGAGCGGGTCGCCAAACAGCTACGCCGCTACAAAAGACGGCTCAACGACCACCGTAAAAATGCACCGGATCTTGCCGCCTTCGAAGCGCAAAAATATGTCATTGAGAATAACCCCGACGAAGATGAAGCCACCAGTGCTGACGGCGCGCCCGTAATTGTTGCCGAGATGGCGACCACCATTCTGGATCTGACTGTGAGCGAAGCCGTCATGCATATGGACGTCAATAATAGCTCAGCTCTCGTCTTTCAGAATAAAGCCCATGGCGGCTTAAACGTCGTTTACAGGCGTGCCGATGGCAATATCGGCTGGGTCGACCCCACCCCAACCGCTAACGCTAAATCTTAAGCGTGCAATATTGGCGATCAAGGATCGAGAATAATGGAAATTTGTAATCTCCTTTCCACCGAAAGCATCGTGTCGATTGTTCGCGCGTCGAGCAAGAAACAGGCGCTTCAGGAACTCGCAGCACATGCGTCCAAAATTAGTGGCCAAAATGATCGCGCCATTTTTGACATCCTTCTAGAAAGGGAGCGGTTGGGCACGACCGGCATCGGCCGAGGGATTGCGATCCCACACGGGAAGCTCCCGGAGCTCAACCGCCTATACGGCGTCTTCGCCAAATTTGAGCAACCGATTGATTTCGACTCGGTCGACGATCAAGCCGTCGATATGGTCTTTCTGTTGCTGGCACCGGAGAATGCAGGCGCTGATCATTTGAAAGCACTCGCCCGAATTTCACGAATGTTTCGCGATCCCGATATATGCAAAAAATTACGCGCGGCAAAGGACGACAATGCCCTATGTAAATTACTGCTGAACGAAACCAAGGTTAAAGCCGCCTAACCGGTATAGAGAAATCTCTCGTTAGACGGCCACCGTTTTCGTCTCAACATCAATCACCCTGTCATCGTTGTCCTCAGACGATGCACCAGTATTTATTTTTATGACTTTCTTGCGCACCTCAATTTATGGCCGAACCAAGTCGATATGGAGCAATCCATTATTGAGCGATGCGCCTGTAACCTCTATGCCTTCGGCAAGCACAAATGAACGCTGGAACTGACGGGCGGCAATACCCCGATGTAAATAAACCCGCTGATCGTCGTCTCGCTGTTTCCCTTTGACGACCAGCTGCCGATCCTCAATCTCAATACTCAATTCATCGTCACTGAAACCCGCAACGGCGAGACTGATCCGCAAGCCATCTTCGGCGAGCTGTTCAATATTATAAGGGGGATACCCGTCAGACGACGCCTTCGTAGCTTGGTCCAGCAGATCTTCAAGTTCGTCAAAGCCCAGAAGAAACCAGCTATTAAAGAGCGACATACGAACTTTTCAATATCAACAGGACTAAGCTCGAGAACTTGCTACACCGAGTGTTTGCAGCAGTGCGGTTAGAAATTAAGATTGAGGATCGTTTCGGCAATCCTAGCGTGCCGCGTGAATGGTTTTTGGTTCCTTTTGAAGAGATTGAAGAAGCAATAAATCGTCTTAAGGACCGCAGTCTTACAAATTATGCTTACGATCCAGAGGTCGCATCACTGAGGCTGCGTGAGGATGGTTGGCCAGTTTAATTGGCGAGCGATCTTTCTAGTACAGGTGGGTGGCTATGAGCGCAAACAACGAGGACTGGGGATTCACCGCCGCGTATGAGATACCGCCCGGATGCGGCGCTCCATAGAGTGTTGCGCGAGTTCTATATAAATCGACGATACAATATAGTTCCGATAGTTACCCAAAACCATCAAGGGCCCAGTCATTTCTGACTAAGCCCTTGATTTATTTGGTGGAGCCAGACGGAATCGAACCGACGACCTCTTGAATGCCATCCAAGCGCTCTCCCAACTGAGCTATGGCCCCAAATTCTGTACCGGCGGGCCAGTTTCGTCCCGTTTATCCACCGCCGGTGCGGCGTTGACGCGGAACCTACTGAAACAGGGGTCCCGGATGCAAGACCTAATTCTCAGGAAACCGCCCTAAAGATCAAACCCGGCCGCTAGCTGGTAGCCGGATTGTCCGGTTTTTCCAGACCGCCATCCAGCCCTTCGAGGACGTTGTCCGTACCGCCAAGATCAGAGGCATCTTCGATGAGGTCATCATCATCGTCGTCATCGCCCAGGGTTTCCAGAACAGGATCATCTGGAATTTCCTCATCGTCATCATCGGTGACCAGCGCAGCATCTTCATCCGCCACCGCTGGTTTCACGAGTTTGGGTTTGGGTTTCGGCGCGGGGGCTTTCGCACGCGAACTGCGCGTCGCCACAACGGGAACAAATACAGTCTCACAACTTGGGCAAACAATTGGGCTGCGCTGCATATCGTAGAACTTTGCACCACAGTCCAAACAGATTCGTTTTTCGCCCCATTCAGGCTTCGCCAAATTAACCTCCGTCGATCAAAAAAAATTATGAATTGCCATGTATGAATTGCCAATGCCACGAACCGCTTAACCTGTCAAAAGCAAAATTGCACCCTGCTTATTCTATTGTGATGTCCGTTTGATGTGCTACAGACAGCCCGTTGAATAAATAATGGATGGCCAGACAGTGATATCTGACCAATTACTAATAAAGGATTAGGTCATGGCGGGGCTGGTCTCTGCACCGGTTAGCGGTCTCAACGGCGATGTCGGCGTCCCCGGTGACAAGTCGATTTCGCATCGTGCGTTAATGATCGGCAGCATGGCTGTTGGTGAAACAACGATCCGTGGCCTGTTGCTTGGCGACGATGTCCTTCGGACAGCTGCCGCCCTCGAAGCCATGGGCGTAACCATCAAACGCGATGCAGATGATCTGTGGCGCGTTTGGGGCGTCGGTGTCGGCGGGCTGCAGGAACCGGATAATGTCCTCGACCTCGGTAATTCCGGAACCGGCGCACGCTTGCTCATGGGTCTTGTCGCGACACACCCAATCCAGGTTCAGTTCACCGGCGATGTCTCCCTGCGGACCAGACCAATGGGCCGGATAGCCACACCGCTTGGCCAGATGGGCACGCAGGTTATTGCCCGCGATGGCGATAAAATGCCATTGACCGTCATCGGCGCGCGCATGGCCATGCCGATTGAATACAAACTGCCGGTGCCCTCGGCCCAGATTAAATCCGCAGTTCTTCTGGCCGGGCTAAACACGCCGGGCCAGACCAGCGTCATTGAGACCCGGCCTAGCCGCGATCACACCGAGCTTATGCTGCGCCATTTTGGCGCCACGTTGACCGTGACGGATGACGCCGCGGACCGGCGGGTCATTACCCTCACCGGCCAGCCGGAGCTTGAAAGCAAAGATGTCATCGTCCCCGGCGATCCATCATCGGCAGCTTTCCCCCTCGTCGCGGCCTTGATCACGCCGGACTCAGAAATCACAATCAAAAACATCGGACTAAACCCGCTGCGGATCGGCCTGATTGATACGTTGCGCGAAATGGGCGCCAACATCGACGTAACCGACGCCCGCGACCAGGCAGGCGAACCGGTCGCTGATCTGATCGTCAGAACCAGCCAGTTGAAAGGCGTCACCGTGCCGCCAGAACGCGCCCCCTCGATGATCGACGAATATCCAATCCTGGCGATTGCGGCGGCGGCCGCCACCGGTGTCACCCGAATGCAAGGACTGGCAGAATTGCGGGTCAAGGAAAGTGATCGTCTGGCGGCGATTGCCGACGGGCTAACCGCTTGTGGCATCAAGGTCGATATTGACGGCGACGATCTGATCGTTACCGGCTCGCCGAACAAAATTCCGGGCGGCGCCGAGATCGAATCCCGGATGGATCACCGCATCGCCATGTCGTTTCTGGTTATGGGGATGATCGCAAAAGACCCGGTTACTATTGATGATGCCGAACACATCGCGACCAGCTTCCCGTCCTTCGTGCCACTCATGAATGAGATCGGCGCCAAAATCGGGGAACAAAAGTGACAACACCCGTAATCGCCGTCGACGGCACTGCCGCCAGCGGTAAAGGCACTCTCGCCCGCCGCCTTGCCCGGCAGCTCGGCTACTCCTATCTCGACACCGGCCTGCTTTATCGAGCGACCGGCTACATGACGTTGTCTCTCTACCCCGACCAGGAAGATATCACCGAGGAAATGGCTATCGAGGCAGTACAGGCCATCAGGCCAGAAACAATGAAAAACGCTGCCCTTCGCGACGAGGAGACCACCCAGCGCTCCAGCAAGGTCGCGGCGATGCCGTTGGTACGGGCGGCGTTAATAGAACAACAACGAAATTTTGCCAAAAACCCAACAGACGGCGCCGGGGGCGCAATTCTCGATGGTCGGGATATTGGCACCGTCATTTGCCCCAATGCTGACCATAAGATTTATGTGGATGCCGATCTTGAAATCCGCGCAGCACGGCGGGTTAAAGAGTTGCTAGAACGGGGCGATGAGGCTATACATGCGCGCGTTCTGCAGGATATGCGGGAGCGAGATGCCCGGGATAGTTCCCGAAGTATCGCGCCACTGGTACCGGCTGACGACGCGTTCATCATGGATACCACCAGGGTGGATGCGGATGCCGTATTTACTGCCGCATTAGAGTTCATCAGTAAGCGGAACGAGTCCAAGGCGTAATAAGAGCGCAAGGGTAGGGAAGCGGTCCAATGGGGACCAACCCGTGTGCGACCTTGGAACAGGCCCTGAATACAGGGCTTATGGAAGGAAACGGTTTATAACACGAATGGCTATTGAGTTTGGGAATCCCAGCGCTGATATTGAAATGTCCGACGAAGATTTCGCCGGCATGCTCGAAGAAACCTTTGGTGAGGGCGAGAACTCCGAAGGTACGGTCGTTAAAGGAACGGTTATTGCAATTGAAGGCGATTCCGTTCTGATCGACGTTGGTTTGAAATCCGAAGGCCGTGTGGCGCTTCGTGAGTTTGGCGTCCCCGGGTCTGCCCCGAATATTTCATCAGGCGATATCGTCGATGTTTATCTCGAAAGAATGGAAGACAGTCAGGGCGAAGCCATGCTGTCGCGCGAAAAGGCGCGGCGCGAGGAAGCCTGGACCCTTCTGGAACAAGCATTCAACGACACGGAACGCGTTACGGGATCGATCTTTGGCCGCGTCAAAGGTGGCTTCACTGTGGATCTCTCCGGCGCCATTGCCTTTTTACCCGGCAGCCAGGTTGACGTCCGGCCCGTCCGCGACATCAACCCGCTCATGGGTACCCCTCAACCATTCCAGATTCTCAAGATGGATCGCCGACGCGGCAATATTGTTGTTTCGCGCCGGGCCGTTCTGGAAGAATCCCGTGCTGAACAGCGCAACGAACTGCTCGCCGGTCTGACCGAGGGTCAGGTCATCGAGGGCATCGTCAAGAATCTCACTGATTATGGTGCGTTTGTTGATCTTGGTGGTGTTGATGGTCTGTTGCATGTCACCGATATGGCATGGCGCCGGATCAACCATCCAAGCGAAATTTTGACAGTTGGCCAGACAGTTAATGTTCAGGTCATTCGCTTTAATGCCGAAACTCAGCGTATTTCACTGGGCATGAAGCAGCTTGAAGCGGATCCCTGGGATGGCATCGAAGCCAAATACCCGCTCGAAAGTGTTTTCACCGGTCGCGTCAGCAACATCACCGATTATGGTGCCTTTGTTGAGCTGGAACCGGGCGTCGAAGGTCTTGTCCACGTTTCAGAAATGAGCTGGACCAAGAAAAACGTCCATCCTGGCAAGATCATCTCGACCAGCCAGGAAGTCGAAGTCATGGTTCTCGACGTCGATCAAACCAAACGCCGCATTTCTCTGGGCATCAAACAAACCCAGGAAAACCCTTGGACCGACTTCGAGTCAAGCTTCACGGTCGGCAACGAGATCGAAGGCGAGATCAAAAACATCACCGAGTTCGGCCTGTTTGTTGGTCTGCCTGGCGAAATCGATGGCATGATCCATCTGTCCGACTTGTCATGGGAAAAAACCGGCGAAGAAGCGGTTGTCGATTACAACAAGGGCGACATGGTGAAAGCCAAGGTCCTCGACATCGATATCGAAAAAGAGCGTATCTCTTTGGGTATCAAACAGCTGACCGACGATCCGTTTGAATCAGCAACTGGCGACCTTAAGAAGGGTGCTGTGGTTACCTGTACCGTTACGAGTGTCACCGATGGCGGCTTGGAAGTCAGCGTTTCCGGCGGACTTCAGGGCTTCATCCGACGCTCTGATCTATCTCGGGAACGCAGCGAACAGCGTCCCGACCGCTACGCGGTTGGCGATCGTATTGATGCGCAAGTCACCAATATCGACCGTCGTGAGCATAAACTGAACCTGTCGGTTAAAGCCCACGAGATCAAGGAAGAGAAAGAAGCCATGGCCCATTACGGATCTTCGGATTCCGGCGCGAGCCTTGGTGACATTCTCGGTGCTGCGATGAGAAAAGCTGGTACCGACGAAGACGATGCTCCTGAAGCTGAAGCAGAACCTGCCGTTGAGGCAGCAGCTGAAGAGCCTGCGGAAGAAGCGGCCCCTGAAGCGGAAGCAGCTGAAGAAGCTCCCGCCGAGGAAGCCACTTCCGAGGATAGCGAAGAAGCCGAGAAGAAAGACTAAGACTGTCTTCTCGATAATCAGTCAGGCTAACAGGACTTGGCCATGGATGCTGATTACCTCATCGACCGTCGCCGGTTAAAGCGGCGGTTAACGTTCTGGCGAACGGCTGCCATTATTGCGGTAGTGGCAGCCGTTACCGCCGGTATCTATAAATATTCCGGCGGCGCCTCCGGCGAGTATATCGCTCAGTTGAACATCACTGGCGTCATCCACAACGATCTCAAGCGGCTCGCCGCTATAGAAAAAATCCGTAAGGATGACGACGTAAAGGCACTGATTGTCCGCATCAATTCACCAGGCGGTACTGTCGTAGGCGGCGAAGCGCTGTACCAGGCACTTAATCGTGTTCGTAGGGAAAAACCGGTCATCGCCGTGATGGACGAGCTCGCCACCTCCGCCGGCTATATGATCGCCGTCGCAGCAGATCGCATCTTTGCCCATGAAGGCACGATTACCGGATCAATTGGCGTTTTATTCCAAACCGCGGAAGTTACCGAACTGCTTAAAAAACTCGGCATCAAATTTGAAGCTATTAAAAGCGCTCCCCTTAAAGCCGAACCTTCGCCCTTTTCCAAAGTAACACCCGAAGTTCGGGCCGCGACCAAACTGCTGGTCGATGACATGTATGCCATGTTTATCGACATGGTTGTGAAAGGCCGCGATATGAAACCTGAGAAGGTTCGTAACCTGGCGGACGGACGGGTCTATACCGGACGGATGGCGCTCAAGAACGGCCTCATCGATGCCATAGGCGGCGAACGTCAGGCCAGGAGCTGGTTGGCCAAAGAAAAGAAGATCAAAAAATCACTGCCTATACGCGATATTCGTATCCACCGTGAGGTCGAGGATTGGCTCGATTATGCCTCCTCGATAGTTCAAAAAACCTCGCTTTCAGAAAGACTTACACTTGACGGGCTTGTATCGGTCTGGCACCCTTGGTGGAAGTGATGGTTCCATCAGACAGCACCGGGGGGTCGCTGTTTCTGGAAAACCGGAGGCAGAGGCGATGACCAAGTCAGAATTGATCATACGGTTGGCGGAAAAGAATCCACATTTGTACCAGCGTGATGTCGAACGTATTGTGTCGACAGTCTTTGATGAAGTTTCCACAGCATTGTCGCGTGGTGATCGCGTAGAATTACGTGGTTTTGGGGCATTTTCTGTAAAAAACCGTGGCTCACGCACCGGACGAAATCCTCGCACTGGTGAAACCGTATTTGTCGCACGCAAATCAGTACCGTTCTTCAAAGTGGGCAAAGACCTGCGGATCCGGCTTAACACGCCGCAAGGCTGATTGTCCGGCCGCCTACAACATGAACGGCGCCCTAATCTCTAATCCGCGAGACATTTGATGCGCACAACGTTTCGCATATTCACCCGCCTATTTCTCGCCATTGTCATTGGAATCGTGGCAATATTTGCCGTTGCCAATCGTTCATCGACCAAAATCGACCTGTCGCCCCTCCCCTTTGCTCCTGAACTTCCTCTGTTTATTGTCATTCTTGGCGCCATGGCGATCGGCCTGGTAATAGGAGCGGGACTATCATCCTATTCCCGCCAAAAGCTGAAATGGCAGGCGCGTACCCACCGAAAGCGCGCTGAGGCCCTTGAAAAGTCGGATGAAGGTTTATCAACACCCAGCCAGGTCCCGCAGGCCAGGTCGGCTACCCCTGGACGCCACCTGGCTTTAAACGAAGACTAACCGGAGCTCCATTGCCGCACGGCCAGCGGATGCGTATATAGGGCCGGATATATAGAGCCCTAATATAGATGTGAGCCATGGAAACTCTGACACCCGCTGAACGAATTTTTTGCGCTATTGATGCCACTGACCTCAATCAGGCAGTCGAGCTGGCCCAGGCCCTGAAGGGTGCTGTCGGTGGTTTTAAACTTGGCAAGGAGTTCTTTACCGCCAACGGACCGGATGGTGTCGCGCGAATTTCGGAACTCGGGCAACACATATTTCTCGATCTCAAGTTTCACGATATTCCCAATACCGTTGCTGGCGCGATTAAAGCTGCCAAAAGCCTGAACTGTTACATGTTGACCATCCATGCGTCTGGTGGCTCGGCCATGGTTCGGGCCGCCGTTGAAGCCAAAGGTGACGAGGAAGCGCCCCGTATTCTCGCCGTAACGGTCCTGACATCGCTTACGGCGGATGATCTTGTTCGTATGGGCCAAAAGCCGCCCGTCGCTGACCAAGTTCTGCGGCTTGGCCAACTCGCCCGTGAAAGCGGTGCCGACGGACTGGTAGCCTCGCCGCGGGAAGTTGGGACTTTGAGGACAGCTTTGGGAAATGATTGTCTGTTAGTGGTTCCCGGTATTCGTCCAGCCTGGGCATCAACCGATGATCAAAAACGTATCATGACGCCCGCCGATGCAGTGAACGCTGGAGCGGATTTTTTGGTTATTGGCCGGCCGATCACGCAATCGGATAACCCCAGAGCCGCGGCAGATCGAATTGCCGATGAAATAGCCGCTGGCATTGTTCCCGGATAAAGGCACCCCGAAGGATATCATGACAGTTCAGGCAAAAATCTGCGGCCTCAATACGCCGGATGCTATGCAGGCGGCGGTTGATGCCAGCGCGGCATATGTAGGGTTGGTTTTTTACCCGCGGTCGCCGCGCGCCGTAACCGGTATCGAGGCGGCGGCTCTAGCCGCCTTGGTCCCAGATACCGTGAAAAAAGTTGGGCTGTTTGTCGATATAGAAGATGATCTGTTCACGGACATTCTGAATCACGTCCCGTTGGATATCCTTCAGCTACACGGCAAGGAAACGCCTGAGCGCGTTGCCGCCATCAAGCAGACTACGGGCTTACCAGTAATGAAAGCCATCCATATTGAAACGGCCGACGATTTCGTCGGCATCGGCCGATATAGCGAAATCGCCGACCAGATACTTTTTGATGCCAAGGCGCCCAAGGGTTTGAAAAATGCTTTGCCAGGCGGCAACGCCATTTCCTTCGACTGGGGCCTGTTCGCCAATCATCCGTGGCAGAACAACTGGATGCTGTCAGGCGGGCTAAATGCCGGGAACGTTACCGAAGCCATCCGTATCAGTGGTGCGCGAGCGGTGGATGTTTCCTCAGGCGTAGAGTCAGCTCCCGGTCAGAAGGACACCAAACTAATTGCCGATTTTCTTGAAACCGTCCTTGCCTTGCCGTAATCGCAATGTATAACCCGGTAACCCTGTCGCGCTACGCAACACTCTGCTAGAATCTGGCCCGATTATGACAATAAATTCAGCCGAAAAACCCAATACCTTCAAGACACTACCGGATAGCAACGGCCATTTCGGGATATATGGCGGTCGGTATGTCGCCGAAACATTGATGCCGCTGATCCTGTCCGTAGAAAAAGCCTATGACGAAGCTCAGGCTGATCCTGCATTTCAGGCGGAACTCGATGACTATCTAACGCATTATGTCGGTCGTCCCAGCCCGCTCTATCATGCCCGCCGGTTAAGCGACCATTTGGGCGGTGCCAAGATTTATTTTAAGCGCGACGAGCTTAACCATACTGGCGCGCATAAGATCAATAATACGATGGGCCAGATACTTCTGGCGCGTCGTATGGGCAAAGAGCGGATCATCGCCGAAACCGGCGCCGGGCAGCACGGCGTCGCGACAGCCACGGTCTGCGCCTTGTTTGGCATGAAATGTATCGTCTATATGGGCGAGACGGATATTGCCCGCCAAGCACCCAATGTCTTTCGCATGAAGTTACTAGGCGCCGAGGTTGTTCCTGTCACGTCGGGGTCGGCAACTCTCAAGGACGCAATGAACGAAGCATTGCGCGACTGGGTCTCAAATGTCGACGATACTTATTACATCATTGGGACTGCCGCCGGACCGCACCCTTACCCAGAGATGGTGCGTAATTTTCAGAAAATCATTGGCGAGGAGGTTCGCCAGCAAATGATGGCAGCCGAAGGAAGGCTGCCGGATTCGCTGGTTGCCTGTATTGGCGGTGGGTCAAATGCCATCGGCCTGTTTTATGATTTTCTCGACGATGAAGATGTCACCATCTATGCCGTTGAAGCGGCGGGCAAAGGTATCGAGACGGGCGAACACGCCGCCTCACTCAGTGCGGGTAAGCCGGGTGTCCTGCATGGCAACCGGACCTATTTGCTGCAGGATGAAGACGGTCAGATCACTGAGGCACATTCAATTTCCGCTGGACTCGATTACCCCGGTATTGGCCCCGAACATTCGTGGCTGCACGATTCAGGGCGGGTCAATTATGTCCCCGCAACCGATGATGAGGCTCTGGAAGCTTTCCAGCTTTGCACTCAGCTTGAAGGTATTATTCCAGCCCTCGAACCCTCCCATGCCCTTGCTTATGTTGGGAAGTTAGCGCCAACATTGCCCAAGGATCATTTGCTGGTCATGAACATGTGCGGGCGTGGTGATAAAGACGTCTTTACGGTCGCCGAAGCACTCGGGGTAACGCTATGAGCCGCAAGCAAGGCCGGCTCAAAGCACGATTTGAGTATCTCGCCGCAGAGGGCCGCGCCGGACTGGTCACGTTCCTCACCGCTGGCGACCCCAATCGCGAGATTTCAAGCACCATCATTAAAGGATTACCAGGGGCTGGCGCCGACATCATTGAACTCGGCATGCCTTTTACCGACCCGATGGCCGACGGCCCGGCGATCCAGGCCTCATCAATCCGTGCCCTCGACGCGGGTCAGGACATAAACGCGACCTTGGCCATGGTAAAATCGTTTCGCGAAAAAGACGATGACACGCCAATCGTTCTGATGGGGTATTACAATCCGATTTATATCTATGGTGTCGAGCGATTTTCGGAAGATGCCGCTAATGCCGGCGTCGACGGACTTATCATCGTAGATATCCCACCGGAAGAAGACGCTGAGCTTCGCGTTCCAGCCAACAAGGCGGGGATCGATTTGGTCCGCTTAACCACCCCAACCAGCGATGAGCAACGCCTGCCCACCCTGATGGGAGGAGCCAGCGGCTTTATCTACTACGTCTCTATCGCGGGTATTACCGGGACGAAATCAGCGGCAACCAGCAATGTCGCAGACGCCGTCACTCGAATTCGAAAGTTTAGCGATCTACCAATCGCTGTCGGATTTGGCATCAAGACGCCGGAGCAGGCAGCAGAAATCGCCAGAGTAGCCGATGCCGCCGTCGTGGGATCGGCAATCGTCCAGATTATCGCTGAAAACATGGGCGATGACGGCCGAACAAAGGACTCTCCCGATTTGCGAGAAACCGTGCTAAAATTCGTTAGTGAACTTGCGCAAGGTGTGAGGACCGCACGGTCATGAATTGGCTTACCAACTACGTTCGTCCAAAAATTAGAGCACTCGTCGAGAAAAAAGACGTTCCCGACAATCTTTGGCATCAATGCCCCAACTGCGAGCAGATGATCTTTCATCGCGAGCTGGAGGCCTCATTGCGGGTTTGCAGCCATTGCGGCCATCACATGCGCTTGCCCGCGAAGGAGCGTTTAGCGCTCATCTTTGATAACGGTGAATACCAAACCCTAGAATTGCCAAAACTGACCGGCGATCCACTGAAATTCAAAGACATCAAACGCTATTCAGACCGCCTCAAGGAATCCCGCAGCAAGACCGGCGAAGACGATGCAATGATCGTCGCACATGGTGAAATGCGCGGCCGAAACGTTGTTGTCGCCATCATGAATTTCACCTTTATGGGCGGCTCGATGGGGCTTGCCCTCGGCAAGTCACTGCTGATCGCAGCCCGCCTCGCTGTCCTGCAGGAAGCACCGCTAATCTGCTTTACGTCTTCCGGCGGCGCCCGCATGCAGGAAGGCATCCTGTCCTTGATGCAAATGCCGCGGACCATCATTGCCGTGGACGAAGTCAAGGAAGCGAAGCTTCCCTATATTACGGTTCTGACAGACCCCACGACCGGTGGTGTCACCGCATCCTTTGCGATGCTGGGCGATATAGCCATTGCTGAACCAGGTGCCGTGATCGGTTTTGCCGGAGCGCGGGTGATCGAAGAAACCATCCGCGAAAAACTGCCAGAAGGGTTCCAACGCGCAGAATATCTGCTCGAACATGGCATGATCGACCGCGTCGTTCATCGCCGCCATCTGCGCGATGAATTAGTCCGCATTTCAGACCTGTTATTGGATAGCCAAGCCGCCGCCGACGTCGTGCCGTTAAAATCTAACTCTGGGAAAGGCGGCAAAAAGACAGCTTATGCGCCGGAAGCAAGCCCAAAAGCGGATAACGACAAAAGCTCAACCGAAGAGCGCCCCGCTGCGGAGTGACGTCGTCCTCGACCGGCTGAACGCGCTCCATCCCAAAGCGATTGATTTGTCTCTCGGTCGAACGGAAGAGTTGCTCACGACACTCGGCAATCCGGAACGCTCCCTTGCTAATGTTGTGCACATCGCTGGCACCAACGGCAAAGGCTCCACCCTCGCCTTTCTAAAAGCGATTTGTGAAGCTGCCGGGCTGACGGTAAATTGTTATACCTCGCCGCACCTCATTCGCTTCGCCGAACGGATATCAATTGCCGGGTCGGCCATTGATGAAGCAACAC
Organism: Alphaproteobacteria bacterium UBA2964; assembly: GCA_905182615.1. Taxonomy (GTDB): domain Bacteria; phylum Pseudomonadota; class Alphaproteobacteria; order MPNO01; family UBA2964; genus UBA2964. The sequence goes on from CAJJCG010000020.1 coordinate 19,923, forward strand.
TCATCAGTGTGCTGGAAGAATGTGAAGCAGCCAATACCAGCAAGCCAATCACCTTATTTGAAATTACCACGGTGGCCGCGTTCCTCGCTTTCTCACGCCAGCCCGCCGACGTCACATTGATAGAAACAGGGCTCGGTGGCCGGTTCGATTCCACCAATGTGTTCAAGAAACCCGCGCTCACCATCATTACACCAATCTCGATGGATCACATGAACTGGCTCGGCGACACACTCGCCGAGATCGCCTTTGAAAAAGCCGGGATTCTCAAAACAAACGTCCCGGCAGTGATCGGCCCGCAACAACCAGACGCCGCAAAAATTATTCAAGACCGCGCCGAGGAAATCAGCACAAAAACCATAATAAATGGAAATAATTGGGATATTTTGTCCACCGAGGATACGTTTTCAATCACATTCGACGAGACAGTGTTAGCTTTAGCCCGACCGTCGCTGACTGGTGACCACCAGATCACCAACGCCGCCACGGCAGCCATCGCCGCAAAACAACTTACGAATTTAAGCATTTCGGACGATGCCATCCGCAGCGGGATTAAAAACGCACGCTGGCCGGGCAGGCTACAGCTGCTCGACGGCGCCTTGGCCAAGTTTCTACCGGAGGGCTGGTCTCTGTGGCTCGATGGTGGTCACAACGCCGCCGCTTCTGAGGCGCTCGCCGCTGTTGCCAAACAATGGGATGACCAGCCCCTGCATTTGATATTTGGCTTTCTCAATAGCCGCGATCCCCAGGAATTCCTTAGTCCACTCGCCGACCATATTGATACGCTACAGGCCGTCCCCATTCCCGGCGAAGAGGCGAGCCTGTCCGCAACAGAGACTGCAACGGCCGCCAACCAGCTCGGCATTGCCACGGAAGAAGCAGAAGGGTTTGCGGAAGCGCTCCCCCGAATTGTGGAACAAGCAGAAAAACCCGGTCGCATTCTTATCTGCGGATCGTTATACTTGGCGGGTGCGGTGCTTGCCTACGAAGAAGCCCCGCCAAAAGACGGGGCTTCCTAGAATCTCTTAACAATCTCTGTTGGAATTAGATCGATTCGTTAATCCACTCAACGAGTTTGCTCTTAGGTAGCGCGCCAACCTTGGTCGCCGCAACTTCGCCGTCCTTGAAAATCATCAATGTCGGGATACCGCGCACGCCGAGCTTGGTCGGCGTTTCGGGGTTTTCGTCGATGTTGATTTTCGCAATGGTCAGCTTGCCATCCATCTCTGCCGCAATCTCTTCCAATGACGGGCCGATCTGCTTGCAGGGGCCACACCATTCGGCCCAAAAATCGACGAGAACCGGTCCCTCTGCTTTGAGTACGTCAGCATCGAATGAATCATCCGAGATCGGTTTGGTAGTCATTTGGTTTCCTTTCAGACTTTAACAATCGGTTTATACATCAAACTAGGAACCGAGAAGGAAGCCGTCAAGCGCTCTGATCACCGAAATACCCATCAAGCAGCTCAGCCGGTAATTTCATGAGATGTGGGGTATCTGTCCATAGCAAAGCGCAATCGATTGTCCTTCCCGGAAATGCCGATTTGAGGACAGCCAGATAAGCCGACATCTGGCGCAAATATACCGGGGACACGTCTGCGGCATCGCCTGGCGGCGGCCGGTTTGACTTGTAGTCAACGATCTGGACCCGCTTGACCCCAACGATGAGTCTATCGACCTGACCGGCAACAATATGAGTTCCAAGGTTCCCGGTAATAGGCACTTCAGCCCGCGATTCCGGCCCGAACAAATCAGCAAACTCGGCATCAGACAGAACCGCCAACACCTCCTCGGCATAGGATTTCTGGTCCACCTCGGACAGATCATGAACCGGACGCGCCAGATAGCGCTGCGCCGCAACGGCGCGATCTTTCTCAGCGACTTCCGGCAGAAGTTGAAGTAGGTGATGGATAATGAGGCCGCGGCGGAAAGAATCCGTTGTCCCCGCACTGACCGGCGACCGGGTCGCTGGCTCAAGATCATCTGACCGCGACGGCGCCAATGGCCGTGGCGGAATTCGTTCGGGCGGTGGCTGCCGTTTCACCCAATCCGGTGTTTCCTGAAGCACGGCAGCAAAGGGCCCCGCTCCGCTGGATTTATCAGGGTCTTGTGTCTGCGCGTTACTTAGCCGCCAACCGGTACCGGTCCAGCCCTGTGGCGCGATCCCGGTGAGATCAAATTCGAATGAGTCGCCAGCCGTCTCCATGGCGGTTTCAATCAATTCATACCAGTTGCCCTTGGCCGCGCTGCGCCTGGTGTGCCAACCGCAAACATAAAGTCGGTCTTCTGCACGCGTCATCGCCACATAGAGCAGTCGCCGGTACTCGCGATCTCGGGTTTCTGCCGCAGCAGCCAAAGCCGTTTCACAATGGGTCTCGGCAAATCGGCGGCGCGGTGGCCACAAGAACATGCCATCAGCATTCCATAAAAGCCGGGGCGACTGGCTCGGCACCTGCACGCTGTCAGGCAGAAAGACGACAGGCGCCTGTAATCCCTTCGAGCCATGCACAGTCATCACCCGAACTTCGTCGCGGGTCGCCTGTTCGAGATCACGCTTAACCTCGACATCGCCGGTATCGAGCCAACGCAGAAATCCCTGAAGGGACGGCACCTGATTGCGCTCGAAATCAAAGGCCAGTGACAGAAACTCGTCAATTGGGTCATTGGCATCGGCACCGAGCCGCCCTAGCAGTTTTTTTCGACCACCGCGATTGCCAAGAATATCGGCAAACAATTCGAAGGGCGGCGTGAAGTCCGCGCGCGCCAAAATCTCAGAGAGCTCGTTCACCGCAAGGTTATAAATCGGCCTTGCACCGCGCCGTCGGCGCAAAACAGACCACAAATTTTCATCGCCACGGTCATAGGCAAGATCAAACAGATCGTCTTCGGAAAAGTCGATCATGGGTCCCTTGAGAACCGTTGCCAGATTAAGCTCATCCTCCGGCAACAACAGAAACTCACCCAGTGAGATGAGATCACGGACGGCCAGCTGTTCGCTCAACACCATTCGGTCGACCCCAGCAACCGGGATATCGTTTCTTTTCAGCGATCGGACAAGTTTCTCGACGAAGGCGCCGCGACGACGCACCAGGACCATAATATCACCTGGCCGCAACGGACGGTTTTTACTTTGCAAAACCTCGCCGTTATCAAGCCAGTACCGAATACGGGCGGCAATGCCATCGGCGAGCCGGGTTTGCGGGTCCTTGCCCCATCTCGCCACCACTGGTGGTGACCAGGGGGCCAGTTCCTCCACCTCTTCCGGGATCACCGGCGGCCAAAGCTCCACCACACCTGCCTGCCCAATCCGGAAGGCCTCATGGTGTAATGTGTTGTTAGGGTCAACAACGCCCGGGCGGGCCTCATCCTGAGCAAAAACCGTATCGACCATTTGAAGAACTGAGGCGGCAGACCGGAAAGAGATATCAAGAGACACATCTTCCCAAAGCTTTCCGATCTCCGCCGCCCGTGCTCTGAAATAGATACGCATCCGCTCGAAAGCCTCGGGATCCGCACGTTGGAAGCTATAGATCGACTGCTTCGGATCGCCGACCGCAAACAATGTACGCTCCGCATCATGCGCGCCCTCACCGGCGAAAAACTCTTCCGCAAGGGCGGCGACAATTTCCCATTGCTCCGGGTTCGTATCCTGCGCTTCGTCGATCAAAATATGATCGATGCCACCATCGAGCTTGAACATCACCCAGGACGCGCCGCCTTCAGCCTCAAGCAAGGCGCGGGCTTCAAGAATGAGATCATCGTAATCAAGCCGGCCCCGCTCGCGCTTACACCGCTCATAGGCCGTCAGCAGGGACTGGACCAGAAGCAACATCGCCGAGGTCGCCCGGGCCGTTACAATGCTACGGATCTGCAACAATACGGCGTCCAGCCTTGCCGCCTCTTCGCTGAGCGTGTCAGGGGCGCCCGGCTCTAATTCCGCCGCCGCCTTATTGATGAGCTTCGCCCGTTGAGATCCTTTTTGGGTGAAAAAGACCGATATATAAGACATAAACCGTTGGGCGCGATCCCCACGTTCTACCGCAAGCCACCCGGCGATAACCGCGCCGCGTTCCTTATCTGTTTTACTACCCTGCAGCATCGCTGTGGCGGCAATACGTAACGAGGCGGCATCAAACTTCTCATCTTCGCTTGCCGCCTCACGGATCGATTTTTCCGTCTCATCCCGATGCACGCCAAGTGTTTCAAAGACCGCGTCAGTCAAACACTCCAGACCGCCATATCGTGAGATCAACCGATACAGACGGCCACGCTCAGAAAACAGGTCCTTCAAAAGATCCAGAAATTCATCCTCATGAACAAAGCTGGTAACCTCCGCCAAAGCACTGGCGAGAGGCGAGCTGTCTAAATATCGCGCCCTGGTTAAAACCCTCGCCTGTGCTTCATGTTGAATCTCTGCCGCTTCACGCTCATCCATCACCTGAAAATGGGGCGCTAATCCCGCCTCCAATGGAAAGCGCCCCAACAAAGACTCACAGAACGCGTGAACGGTTTGGATTTTCATCCCACCCGGCACCTCAAGTACCTGAGCAAATAACGTCCGGGCCCGGCGCAAGGCGAGGTCACTCGCTGCTTTCCCCGTCAGCTCCGCAATTTCCGTTTGCAGCTTTCCTTCAGGCGTAATCGCCCAGCTTGCAAGAGAGCGATTGATCCGGTTGGCCATCTCCGCAGCAGCTGCTTTAGTAAAGGTCAGGCACAGAATGCGATGCGGCGGTGTGCCAGCAAGAAGCAATGCCAGTACGCGATCCGTCAGAACCTTTGTTTTGCCCGTCCCGGCAGAGGCTGACACCCAAACCGAGCGCGACGGGTCAGCCGCCTGCCGCTGAGCAATGCCTGGTTCGGGAAGTGTCTCAACGGTCATTCGCCACCGCCTTCGATCGACGACCACTCAAGCACGCGGGCGAGGTGGGTGTAGTCGGACCATGCAGGTGCGTGCGATGGGTCGGGCTGCGATAAATAAGGCGTGTTGGGGTCGTCATATTGGGTAACCAGCTCGGTCAGCCCAAGCAATGCCGCCTGCGCCAGGGCATCAATATCCTTGCCGGCAGGCTTACGCTCGCCCGCAGGATCACCGCCGCTCAAACGCCAGAATTCCAGCAGCGAAACCTCAGCCGCCACTGTGTCGGAGAAACCTCCTGCCTGGGCAATAGCCGCTTCCAGCGGTAATTGAGGGGCAAAACCAAGCAAAATGTCAGTCGCGCTCGGCGGGGCACCGGTCTTGTAATCGATAATACTGATCGTGCCATCGTGCAGTTCGTCGACTCGGTCTGCCTTGGCAATCAGAGTAAATTCAGTCTCGTTAGAGCCAATCTTTAGCTGACCCCCTACTTCGGTATGGGTCGTTTTTACCTCCTGACGGTATAGGCTTTCCATCTGGGCAAACCACTCCGTAATGCGTTCATAACGCGGCCACCAAAATGCCCACACGCCAGGCAGAGCAAGGGCATCTCCAAAGGCTATAATGCCAGCATCGCGAAGGACCTGTATAACGTTCGGCGGGATGTGCTCGGGGTGTTCGCGCACAAATCGATCCAGCGCATCGTGAATCATCGTGCCACGCTCCGCGGCCCCCGGGTCAGCATCGATGACGTCGAGCGGCCGCAACCGCAGAATATGACGCGCATAGATCGCATAAGGGTCCCGCATCCAGGTTTCTACCTGGGTGACGGAAAGTTGACGCGGGCGCGCGCTTACGGGTGGTTTCGGCGCTGGCGCTTCGCCCGGTTGAACTTTTTCCGGCACATCAAGGGCGGACTGCCAAGCGAGCCAACGCGCATTATCCGTTGCGAGGTCTCGCGCCACGCGGCCCTCGTCGCCGCCGCCTTCCAGGACATTGTCGAGCCGTAACAACCAACGTGCTGGCACAGTCGGTGTCCCCTCCACTCGCTCCGCCCGGGTCACCATTACCTGTTCAGCACAGAAAGCTTGCACAAAATCATGGGCACTGAGCCCAATGCGACGCTCTGCCGGTGGCAACCCAAAGGCTTCACGCATCGGGCGACTCATCCATGGATCGGCCTTCGGTTCACTCGGCCAAACCGTCTCGTTCAACCCTCCCATGCATATGAGGTCCGCGCTTTGCATTCGGGCTTCAAGGAGACCCCAAATGTGGAGACGCGGATGGGTTCCAAAGCGTCGCCGGACAATCCGGCTCGACATGAGAACGTCGAGCAAAGCCGGATAGTCATAGCCGGGAATTGCGGGGAAGGTCGCCCCGGATTCCCGAAGCTCAGAAATAAACGACGCGGCGGCCTCACCGTCATCCCCTGCCCATAAGCGGTCAGGGCCAGAAATTTCCGCTGTGGCCGCGAGCGCCTCCGCACACTGAATATGCGCGTCAATCAATTCAAGAAGCGGGACGCTTTCACTGGTGGCCATCAACGCTTCAAAGGTGGCCGCCTTAGACTGGAATCCTGCGAGCCAACCCTGCAACTGGTGGGCATCGTCAAGATAGCGGGAGCCCTCCACGCTTAAGCTTTTCAGAACTGTTTCGATGCCATCAAAACCCGGGCCGGGCCGGGGGCCGCGCAGGACCAGTCGTTCCAGCAACCGAACCCGCGCCCGAAACTCTGCCACCTCGACACCGCCTGCCGCCAGCGGGTGTTTCAAAAGAGACAGAAGCTGGGTCGGTGCCAGCTGATCGGCAAAACAGGTGACCAATAATTGCAGATAGGTGCCCACTGGCGTTGATGAAAGCGGCTGACCCGCAGAGTCATCAATTTCGATATTCCAGCGCCGCAGCTCTGCCGCCACCCGCCGCGCCAGTGTCCGGTCGGGCGTAATAAGGGCCGCAGTTCGATCTGGCGTTTCCAGCGTCTCGCGCAATGCCAGAGCAATGATACCCGCCTCTTCCTGAGAGGTTGGGCAGGTCAAAAAGCTGACCTGTTTCAGCGCATTCGAAAAATCGATTTCCACGTGATCCGCGGCAGCGTCCGGTGGTGCCGTTGCCGCCCGGATCAAATGAACCCGGTCTTCGGAACAGCGGGACGGTACAGAACCAAGCCATGGTTCGACGTCGGCGCTTGAAATCCCGATGCGCTGTATCAATCGCACCATGCCGTATTGCGGATGGGTCGCCGGCAAATCGACCGGACCATGCGCCTCAAGAGTTGGGTCATACCCTGGCAGAACGACCGCACCCTGTGGAAGATGCGCAATCATCTCCAACATTGCCGCGGTTGCCGGGATGCTACCCGTTGATCCCGCGGCGTAAACCGGACCCGACGGCGGAGAATTTTGCCATTTAGCTACCTGTGCTGCGCTCAGTAAATTGCGCCGGATTGCGGGGTCTTCACATCCCAGCACAGTCAGGACGTCAGGCCATTGCTCGGTAACAATGCGCAGAAAATCAAGCGTCACCTGCCAATGGGCTGCATAATCCGCGTCGACGAGTTCTGATAGTCCTTCGAAGCTCAACTGCTCGGTCTCAACCTGATCTAGCAGCGAGATTAGAGCAGAAGCAAGCCGCGCGGCGTTAGCCGGGCTTGGCGCCTCGCCAAGACGTTGTCGTTCAGCCTCCAGGATTAATCGACTAAGCGCAAACTGGCGCTGCAGATCAGAAATACCTGGCGGAATTTCGAGCGCGGTCCCGGACAATGGCTCATCTTCAGAGAACAAGCTCTCATCCGATTGTTCTGCCTCACCGAGTGGCACGAGCTGCGGTAATAACAACGCCTTGCCGTCGCTCTGACGCAGAAATGCTTCCGTTAAGGCTCGGCAGGCACGGCGGGTTGGTAAAAGTACTAGAATATCACTAAGGGCAAACGCGTCGTCGCTGCGCCGGTCGAGAAGACCCGCCGCCAGTGAATCCAAAAAAGGAACACCGGGCGCAATGGAATAGACGGTTGGGTTATCCGCCATTGGAGTCATCGCCCGTAGTCGGTATCGCACCAAAGATTTCTTCAGCTTCCGCCAATCCCGCTGGTGTCCCGATGTGGTGCCATGCGCCATCGTGAACAATTCCGAAAAGCCGACCTGATACTTCCGCCTCGTCATATAGCCGGGTGAGGGAAAACGGCCCCGCCGGGGCGTCAGCAAACAGCCGGGGATGCAACAACTGAACACCGCAAAATACATAGGGCGCTGTTGCGTCGTCTCGCCGTCGCGTGAGCACACCCTGATCGTCGTAGCGATAATCGCCAGCACCGTCATATCCCGTCGCCTGCGCTATCGGATGTAAAAGTAGAAGAGCATCCATCGTATCGTCGCGCCAAAACTCAGCGAGCCGATTTAAGGCCAGATGCGACCCATCCTCCCAGGCGATATCGGCATTCACGACATAAAACGGATTGTTTCCAAGGGTCATCAGCGCGGCAGCAACACCGCCGCCAGTTTCCAACAGAAGATCGGTTTCCCAGGAAAAGGTAATCCGCGGTTTTGACCGTGCCGCCAGGTGATCCTCAATCATATCGCCGAGATAATGAAGGTTAACCGTCGCGGCGCTGACATTCACTGCCTGCAGTTGATCGAGTGCACGATCGAGAAGCGTTTTGCCAGCAAGAGGCACGAGTGGTTTTGGCAAGTTGTCAGTGATAGGCCGCATGCGCCGCCCGAGACCAGCGGCCAGCACCATGCCATGCGTGGGGCACTCAGTCATGATGCGCGGAGCCCTTCGGGGACGCCTCGTAAGTCAGCCGGGATATGCTTATCAAGCCACTCGCTGATCGGGGTGAGGTCGGGATGCTCGCAGGCAGCGTCCAACAATCGCCAGACACGCGGAATGTGGTCGAGATAAATCGATTTGCCGTCGCGCACGCAAAGACGGGTAAAAATGCCGATCACCTTGGCATGGCGTTGTGCGCCCAAAACCGTCATCGAACGATCAAAATCATATGGATCAAGATCAGAAAAAGCAGCAAGGTAGCGCGCCTTTACCGCTGCGGCAGTAACAGGAGAAACATCGCGTCTAGCATCCTCGATCAACGACACAAGGTCATAGGTCACCGGTCCTGCGACAGCATCCTGGAAGTCCAGCAAGCCGCAGGCGGCAATGCCCGCACGATCATCCAGCCGCATCAGATTATCAACATGATAATCACGTAACACCAGCGTATCGGGAATGCTATTTGGGATAGACAGGATTGCGGTCCATAGCGCCTGATACTCCTGCGCCTCAGAGATCGATAATTTCTGGCCAGTTGCCGCGGGAATAAACCAGTCGGTCAACAAGGCTGTCTCGGCCAGGAGCTTCCCGAAATCGTATGATGGTAAATTTGCCGGGATGGCCGCGGCCGCTGGTTTTTGATGCAGATCGATCAAGACATCGGTCGCTAAGATATAAAGCGCTGTCTCGTCCGCCCCCGCGGCCAGCAATCGGGTGAAGGTTGAATCGCCAAAATCTTCTAGCAGGATAAGTCCCGCTTCACGATCATCTCCAAGGATATTTGGTGCGCTATAGCCGAGCCCGCTCAGGTGACGTGCAATGTCCAGAAAGGGGCCAATATCCTCCTGCGGTGGCGGTACATCCATCAGCATCGCCTGCCGTCCGTTCTCCTCAAGTCGGTGATATCGACGGAAAGAGGCATCGCCGGTGAGGGGCGTGCGGTGGGCCTCGGCCCAGCCTTCCCGAGACAGAAACGCCTCGATGAGTTCCTGCCGATCAGCCATTGTCTGGAAACTCCAAATCTCTCGTCTTCCAGGCGCCACATTTCTCAACCTCAACTGTCCTGGCATGCTCATGATCGCCAGGGCGCAGCGTCAAATGCAACCGGTCTGCTGGCAAATATGGACCAAGCCGTTCCGGCCATTCGATCAGGGAAACTCCATCGGCAAAGAAATCCTCGACGCCGAGTTCAAGCACTTCTACCGGCTGATCAATCCGGTAGAGATCAATATGGAAAAGTGAGAAGGCCGGGAAGTCATATTGCTGGACCAGCGTAAAGGTCGGGCTCGGAATATCATCGACGGGCACGTCATGCGTCGCGGCTAGAGCTTGAATAGAAGCTCTCGCGAAAACCGTCTTGCCTGTCCCGAGGTCACCCGACAAACCAACAACGTCACCCGGTTCAAGGATCGCCGCCAGACTGCCAGCTAAACGTTCCATTGCCGCGATATCGGCAAGTTTCAGGGTTACAGTTGCTGTATTGTCATTGGCCATTTCTATGGTTGCTTGTACCGGGGGAACCCGAATCCCGCAACATCCGGCGAATGACCGTAGCTTAGGCTGCGTTATGAGGTCAGGCAGTGGTGCCGAAGGGGCCGCGCGCGATGGCAGGACACTGATCACACTCGTCCCCACCTCAGATTCAGATTCCAGAGCAACCTTGCCGCCGTGCATTTCGACAAAACTCTTCACCAGGGACAGGCCCAATCCGGCGCCCGACCGTCGGGCCTCCGCGCTCGTCCCACGCTCAAATTTTGCAAAAACCCGATCTTGATCCACAGAGCTAATCCCGACCCCACCATCGCTCGTCGTCAAAATGATCTCATCGCCTTGTCGGCGTGCGGAGACAATGATTTCGCCGTCGTGGGGTGTAAACTTGACCGTATTAGATAAAATATTGAACAGCGCTTGTTTTAGACGCTTTTCGTCAACGACCATAGCGCCGATATTGGGAGGATAATTACATTCTATCGTCAATTTTTTCTGCCGCGCCCGTTCATGAACCAGCCCCAGTACGCTATTCAGCAAGCCATTGATATCGATCGAATCGCGTTCAAGGCTCATATGTCCGGCTTCGATTGTCGCTAGATCGAGAATGTCATTGATCAGCAGTAGCAAGCGGTTGGAAGAAGCCAAGATACCGGTGGTGTATTCAGCCTGCCTATCATTGAGGTCACCAAAATATTCACCGCCAAGAATTTCGGTAAACCCAATGATTGGGTTCAACGGTGTCCGTAGTTCATAGGATCCGTTGGCAATAAATTCGGACTTCAGCCGGTCAGCAGTTTCCAGCGCTTCATTCCGTTCGCGCAAAGCCCGTTCCATATTAATCGCTACCGAAACGTCGAGGAAACGCAGGAGCACTGCGCCATCAGGCAGCGGTACCGTCGCATAATCGAGCGCACCGCCATCGATACGCTCCATCCGGCCACTATGGGATTTGCGATCAGTCAGGACACCGATCAGCTGTTGCTTGTCAGCATGCATCGCGTCGCTGTCACCGATTAAATCTGAAATGTGGTTGACGATTTCTGAAATATGCGATTCATGGGCAGGGATTTGCCACATACTGCCAAAAGCAGGATTGGAAAGACGTAACCTGCCATTCGCGCCGATCACCGCGACGCCCTCGAACAGATTGTCCAGGGTCTCTCTCTGCACCGCAATCAACTTGTTGTAATTGCGCTCAAGCGCCAACGTGTCAGTGGCGTCCCCCCAGAGGCCGCCAAAAGGATGGGGGATCGCAACAGATCGGAGGGTCGTACCATCCGACAAATGAACCATCTCTTCCACTGGTTCAATCTGCGTCGTGAAAAGGCGCAGCTGTTCATTCTTAAAGGCCGGGAAATCGGCATATTCTGGAAGTCGGCGATCTTGTCGCAGCTGCTCAAGCACTTCACCCATCCGGGGGTTTGCACGCAGCATCGCTTCACCCAGACCCCAAAGCTGGAGCCCAGTACCTACAGAAATCTGCGTCAACTGGTAAGCGGCAAGACTGTCGTCGGCATCTACCGCATCAGTCGATAACCGCTCAACCCGGGCAGCCTCAACCGTGAGATCCGACACCAACATAACAGCGGCACCAGAGGCATCGGCCACGACGCTATCACCGCGCACGGAATAAGTTCTTGATAAATCAACGGTAGTCACCGTCAAAAGAAAAGGGCGACGATCATGACGCAACGTATGAACTGCCACTTTGAGAGTAACAGCGTCATCTTGCTACAACTGTTAGAGAAAACTAGAAAATTGACTATCGTCGGAACTCTCGATGTCCAGGCTCGAACCGAATCCGGCCGACACAATTTCGATATCCTTATCAAATGGCCTAAGGATCGCTTGTTCCTGCCGCAACCAGGCCCTTGCGTCGCGCAAGGCAAGCTCGGAACTAAGTGCGGTGTTTTCCGCCGTTAACCGCCGGACCTTAATTGAGTAAATTAGCGCCGCCGCCGCCGCTGCAATAAAAGCGACTGCGAAGATCGCAACCAACGGCCCTGAAACCAAAGATGTGGATGTGGAGTTGACTTGTGCCAGTGCCGGGCTTGTCCAACCACTTAGCAACAAAATGACGCCGAATATTTTCCGGCGAAAGCGCTTAACTCGCATCCCCTGCAACCCCTTTCAGGTGATCGCGAACAGGGACTCCGGCCCTTTACAGTGCCGGAGTCCCAACACGTTAGTACCGGTAGTGATCCGGCTTATAGGGCCCTTCCTGGGGAAGCCCAAGATATTCCGATTGCTCATCCGACAGCTTGGTAAGTTTCACACCGAGCTTGGCGAGATGAAGTGTCGCCACTTTCTCATCGAGATGCTTCGGCAGAACATAAACCTTGTTCTCGTAATTATCGCTATTGTTCCAGAGTTCTATCTGGGCAAGCGTCTGATTGGTGAACGACGCGCTCATCACAAAACTCGGATGACCGGTGGCACAACCAAGGTTTACCAAACGGCCTTCAGCCAGAATAATAATACGTTTGCCATCGGGGAATTCGACCTCGTCGACCTGCGGCTTAACATTATGCCACTGATAGTTCCGGAGAGACTCAATCTGGATCTCACTGTCAAAATGACCAATGTTACAAACGATCGCGCGATCTTTCATTTCGCGCATATGATCCAGCGTGATGACATCGATATTACCGGTGGTGGTAACAAAGATATCGCCCACCGGTGCGGCCTCTTCCATCGTCGTGACTTCATAGCCTTCCATCGCGGCCTGCAAGGCACAGATCGGATCGATCTCAGTGACCAGCACCCGAGCACCACTGACTTTCAAAGATTCAGCTGAACCCTTGCCAACGTCACCATAACCGGCAACGACAGCTACCTTACCCGCCAGCATCACGTCGGTGGCGCGCCGGATCCCATCAACCAGGCTCTCACGGCAACCATATAGATTATCAAATTTTGACTTGGTTACTGAGTCGTTGACGTTAATCGCTGGCACGGCCAATGTGCCCTTCTTTTCCATCTCATATAGCCGGTGAACACCCGTGGTGGTCTCTTCTGACAAGCCGCGGATATCTGCAAGCAATTCAGGGTATTTGTCATGGATAATCGCGGTGACATCACCACCGTCATCAAGGATCATATTTGGTTTCCAGCCATCAGGGCCTTCAAGCGTCTGCTCAATGCACCACCAAAATTCTTCATCCGTTTCGCCCTTCCAGGCAAAGGTCGGAATACCCGCTTCTGCAACGGCTGCCGCCGCCTGGTCCTGGGTCGAGAAGATGTTACATGAGCTCCACCTTATGGAGGCACCGAGCGCGATTAATGTTTCCATCAGTACGGCGGTCTGAATAGTCATATGCAGGCACCCGACAATACGCGCGCCTTTGAGTGGCTGCGATTGGCCATGTTCCTCCCGAAGCGCCATAAGACCAGGCATTTCGGTTTCAGCAATATTAATTTCTTTGCGGCCCCATTCGGCGAGGCTCACATCGGCGACCTTGTAGTCGTTCGCAGCGTTCATCAAAAACTCCTAGATTTGCAGACGGCTTTATCCACTTTCCCGCGGGAATGGGTGAATATGCCTAACACAGTGGAAACGCGCGCCGTATAGCAGTCAAACTCTCTAAATTGCAAGGGTTTTAGAAAATTGATGCCCTACTCTTCATCAAATTGGCTGTTTACCAGCGTAACAAGTGAGGCAAGACCAGCTTCGGCTTCGCGACCGTCTGACGAAATCGAGATTTCAGTGCCCGGTCCCGCGGCCAGCATCATGAGGCCCATAATAGACAAAGCAGAAACTTTGAGACCCGATGCCTCAACGTTGATATCGGCGTCAAACTGCTCAGCCAGTTGTGCAAACTTGGCCGCTGCCCGGGCATGAAGGCCTCGCTGATTTACGATCGTTACTCTTTCTTGAAACACTCAAAACCCGATTTTTTTGGTTGTCGCGAGGGGATTTGACAACGGTTATCTATACTATTCTACCGCTTGCGATCAGCGAGGAGCTTTGACGCCACGCTTATATATTTTTTACCAGCCTCCTGCGCTTCGGTCACCGCACCCTCGAGCGTTTGCGTTTGACGCGCCCGCGCCAGCTGAATGAGCATCGGGAGATTTACGCCAGCAATAACTTCAACTTTACCGTCCCCTTCCCCCATCACTGAAATTGCCAGGTTAGAAGGAGTGCCGCCAAACATATCCGTAAGCAGAATGACCCCGTCGCCATTTTCGACACTTTTCACGGCCTCAAGAATATCTGACCGACGTTGCTCCATATCATCATCCGGCTGAATACAGATCGTCGCCATCTGTTCCTGTTCGCCAACGATATGAACCATAGCGCTCAGAAATTCATCAGCGAGCTGACCGTGGGTTACGAGAACTATTCCAATCATAAGGCGTTCAATTCTTTTCATTGCGGGTTTCGGCATCGCGCAACTCTCGATGCATCACACCCGCATGTTGGTCGATTTTGCTGAGCCATGCCACAAGTTCTTCTGCTACAAAAACAGAGCGATGTTGGCCACCGGTACAGCCAATGGCGATCGTAAGATAGCTTTTGCCTTCGTTCTGAAAGCGCGGCAATAGCGGGAGTAACAATCCGGTTAATGATTGGAAAAATTCCGGAAACCCTGGGTCATCCGATACAAATTTAGCAACGCGTTCGTCCAATCCAGTCAGTGATTTTAGGGCTTCGTCATAATGAGGATTAGCCAGGAACCGTGCATCAAAGACTAAATCTGCTTCGCGCGGAATGCCATTGCGATAAGAGAATGACATCACGAAAATCGCAAAAGACGCTTCTACATCAAGCGCAAAATGACCTTTCAACAACCGTCGCAGATCATTGAGAGAGAGTTGCGACGTGTCGACAACCAAATCTGCCCGATTACGCAGCGGCACGACCAACCGTCTTTCGTGTTTAATACCATCCATCACCGGCCGGTCAGCAGCCAATGGATGCCGCCGTCGCGTTTCCGTAAACCGCCGCTGTAACACCTCGTCGTCGCAATCCAGAAAAACCATTCTAGCGTCCAAATCGTCTCGGGCGATGAGGGTGTCAATTTCATGCAAAAACTGTTCAACACCGAAATCCCGGGTGCGAACATCAATGCCAATGGCAAGCGGACGATGGTTCCCGAGCGCCGGAATGACCAGACTGGGCAACAGGGTAAGGGGTAAATTATCGACAGCTTCATACCCAAGGTCTTCGAGGGTTTTCAATGTCGTCGAGCGCCCGGCACCGGAAATCCCGGTCACTAGAAGAACGGGGGTCCGGCTAGAGGATTCCTCGAGGACAGCGTTGTTGCTAGAATCGGGGACACTATTTGCGGGCACGGTCATTTTAGGGCACCACTATTGCGCTTTGTATTAAGAACGGCAAGCAAACTCATGTCGCCGGATAAAGCCGGGTTCAATCCAGGATCATCACCAGTGACCGGACCTTTGCCGAACAGGACGCATCAAAGGCATGCAACCTATAAAGCGGTAAGGCCCGCCCTGCCAGGTCGCAGCAGACAGACTCGGGCAAACGGGGGATTTCATCACGCAGGACCAGATCAATCACCAGCCGCATCGAGACTGAGTTTTCGTAAGGAATGTCGAGAATGCCGCACCCCCGGACTTCAATTTTTCCACGTAGCACCGCAGGGGCACTGGCCAGCAACGAGCCAGCTACTTCAGACAAAAGGACCTGATCATCAGCTACAAGCTTGGCCCCACCCTCTATAAGGCGCAGAGCGAGATCAGATTTTCCGCTGCCTGAGGGACCGCGAAGGAGCACGCCCACCTCCCCAATCGCCACGCAAGTGGCATGGACAAGAGTTTCTGCTCCATCTGTCACGATGCCGGCAGCCGGACGATGAAGCGGGCACCAAGCACTTTGCCGTGCAGATCGGTGCGGTTTTCTGCTTCAATCGTGCCCTGATGTGCCGCCACAATTTGACGCGAGATACTCAGCCCCAACCCAGAATGAGTTCCGAACTGTTCGGTATCTGGTCGCTCGCTGTAAAATCGATCAAATATTTTTTCTAAACTACCGGGCGGAATGCCTGGGCCGTCATCTTCAATTGTGACGACCACCCAATCCCGGTCGCGACCAATCCGCACCATAACAAGGCCTTCGAGCGGGCTAAAGGAAACCGCATTGGTGATCAAGTTTTGAAGAACCTGAACAACGCGCCCCTGGTTCCCTAGAATAGGGAAAGGTCCTTTCGAGGTTTCCTCAAATGCAATTTTCCCATCACCGCGGCTGCCGGACGTATGATGGACCTCAACCACGGCGGCTAACATCCGATTGAGCTCAATCTTATCAGATTCATCTCGCGACATCTCTGCATCCAGCCGCGAGGCATCAGATATATCCGAAATAAGCCGATCAAGCCGCTTAACATCATCCTGAATAACATCCATCAGGCGGCGCTGCTGATCCGGATCCTTGATCCGTGCCGCGGTTTCGACAGCGCTGCGGAGCGACGTTAGGGGGTTCTTTAACTCATGCGCAACGTCGGCGGCAAAACTTTCAATGGCGTCGAAACGTTGTGACAGAGCCTCGGTCATCGCATTCAAATCTGCGGCCAGATCACCAATCTCATCGTTACGCCCGCTGAATTCCGGAATGTATCGGACTTGGCCGGGGGCACTCCTTACCTTGTCGGCTGCCGCTGCAAGACGGCGCAACGGCCGCACAATTGTATTTCCCAGATAAACCGACAACAGAACGGTGACACAAAGGGCAATACCGAAAATAGTCAGAATATCGATCCGCACCGACCGCACCGCCTCTTCAATAGTTGTGCCATCACGGGCGACAAAGACCGCACCAATAACCTGCTTAAACCGCTGAACCGGGACGGCAACACCGATCACCAATCGATCCGCGTCATCAACCCGAAGGGCGGAAGCTGATACGCCTTCAAGCGCCCGAGACACCTCTTCGTAATCAGCAGCTCGCTGATCCGCCCGCTCCTCATACAAGGGAAAACCTCGCCCGGGGAGCCATCCAATAATTTTGTTATAGACCCGGTCAAAAAAAGTACCGATCGACGCTTCTGAAGCAGGGGGCGGCAGCTCGCTCACCGTAATCGAGGCACCCTGGGGACCGAGAAGTGTCCGGCTGTCAGCGACCAAAAGACCATCTTGATCAAACAGTCTCGTGCGGTTTTTTGTCGGCGTAACCAGTCTGCGCAACATTGTCGATGCAATGGCCCCCTGCAGCTCGGTTGTGCCATTGGCGCCGGTGCCGTAGGCGCCTTCGGCGAGAGCTTCGGCAAAAATTTCGCCTTGCATTTTGAGGGCCTTAACTTCGGAAGCGATTAAATTTTGTTCGTAGCGGCCGAGATATAACAGGCCCGCCAACAAAATCGCCAGCGCGAGTACATTAACGACGAGAATACGGCGCGTGAAAGGAGACAGAAACCCACGGCGTGCAACCCGAGCGTTTTCTGCCAGCCCCGGATCAGCACCCGCAGAGCCTGTTGTTTGACGCCCCCTATCCGCGCTGAGATTGAGCCTCAGCGCCAAGAGAGATCACTCTTCGCGGTAGCGGTAACCAATCCCGTAGAGGGTCTCGATATGATCGAAATCATCATCAACAGCTTTGAACTTCTTGCGAAGCCGTTTGATGTGGCTATCGATTGTACGATCATCGACATAGATGTGCTCCCCATAGGCGGCGTCCATTAGTTGGTCTCGACTTTTAACGAGGCCGGGACGCGCGGCCAGCATTTTTACGATAAGAAACTCTGTTACCGTTAGATTAACGGCTTCCCCCCCCCAGGTGCAAAGGTGACGCGACATGTCGAGAATAAGGTTTCCGCGCAGGATAGGTGGCTCGGCATCATCATCGTCACCGATAGAATCCATCTGGGCACGGCGGCGCAGTAACACCTGGATGCGTTCGAGGAGCAAACGCTGCGAGAATGGCTTTTTGACATAATCATCCGCCCCCATCCGAAGCCCAAGAATTTCATCGACCTCATCGTCTTTTGAGGTCAGAAAAATCACCGGCAAATCACTTTGTTTGCGGAGGCGCTGCAGGAGCTCCATCCCATCCATCCGTGGCATCTTGATATCGAGGATCGCAAGATCGACCGGCTGGGCGCTTAATCCACGGAGCGCGGCATCACCATCGGTGAAACTTCGAACATCAAACCCTTCAGCTTCCAACGCCATGGTCACCGAGGTCAGGATGTTCCGATCGTCATCAACCAACGCAATCGTGTGGCCCACAGGTATCCCTCCGATATTAATGCGTCGTTCCAGCGTATCCATTTTCCAGCTCCCAAATTTCAGTAATGTTGCGAGATATCGCCGAATTTGGGCGGGAATGAGGCAGCAAAAAGGCCATAACACGGTCTTTTTTTATTACCACGCGCCTATTAGGCCGAATCCTCAACAATTAGGCAATTTTAAAGCGCTATAATGTAACCATCGTTTTGATGGTGCAGGATCGTGTGATGTCAGCAAAAGCGTCTCAAAAAGACCGCAAGACCCAAGCAGAACTGGTCACGCAGGCTAGATTTCTGGCCCGCTCTGTCGATAGAGGGTCACTCGCAACGGTTATGCGAGATGACCAATGGCCCTATGCCTCATTGGTGATGATCGCGACCTGCTATAACGGCAGTCCGCTTTTGCTGATTTCAGAACTCGCCGAACACACACAAAATATTCTTAAGGACCAACGCTGCGGGTTGTTGATCGACGGAACCGCGGGTCTCGACACGCCATTGACCGGTTCACGTATTACGCTGACCGGAAACCTCCAAAAAACCGAGGGATCAGGCTTTCTAGAGCGCTATATAAGGCGGCATGCTGACGCGGAAATATACGCCGGATTTGCTGATTTCGCGCTGTACCAAATGACCGTCGATCGCGTTCATATGGTCGCCGGATTCGGCGAAATTCACTGGATCAGCGGTGAAGCCTTCAGGTTCAACGCTGATACCGCGACGGCGCTAGCGGCGGCTGAGGCTGATATCATCGACCATATGAATGATGATCATGGCGATGCCATCACCCTTTACGCAACCAACCTGCTGAGTCTGCCGCCGGGCGATTGGCGGCTAACCGGCGTCGACCCCGAGGGCTGTGATTTAAAAGCAGCAGGGACCGTCGCCCGGCTTGCGTTTGACCAAATTGTTAGCGATGCGGAGCAGGCCCGCGCAGAACTGGTTAAATTGGACAACAAAGCACGGAATTCCAACGATTCTTTAGTCTTATCCACGCTTTGTCCACAGTTGTAGTGGCCTCTTTTTGCGGTTATGTTTGATACGACGATAAGATTGCGCTATAGACGCCCAAATCTAGTCCAAAGTCGCTGGCAAGCCATGTCGGCGATAACAGTTTTAGGAGAGTGATGTGGCGGATATTGGACCTTATATAAGCAGCTTCGGCGTAAATAATCAGGGACTGACGGGTAATTCATCAGTTCATTGGAACCCAACTGCACCGCATCTATATGAAGCGGGACTGCGACGCAAAGAAGGTGTTCTGTCCATTGACGGTGCGTTTGTAACCAAGACCGGCGAATATACCGGGCGCTCCCCTAAAGATAAGTTTATGATTGAGGATCCGTCAATCCAGGACGATGTCTGGTGGGGGCCTGTCAATCAACCGCTCGGTGCCGACAAGTTCACCGCCGTACATGCACGCATGATGGATTATCTCAAAGACAAGGAAGTCTTTGTCCAGGATTGCTATTGCGGCGCTGATCCGACCTATCGCCTTCCCGTCCGGATCATCACAGAAAATGCCTGGCATAGCTTGTTTGCCCGCAACATGTTCATTCAGCCTGCCAATGAAGAACTCGCTGGATTTACACCAGAATGGACCGTCATTCAGGCGCCCGACTTCCACTCGAATCCGGAAACCGACGGCACCAACAGCGAAGTCTGCATTCTGGTCAATATTCCGTCCAAGACTGTCCTCGTAGGCGGCAGCCATTACACGGGCGAGATCAAGAAAAGCATCTTCGGGGTGATGAACTGGATCCTGCCGGCTCTCGGCGTCATGACCATGCATTGCTCGGCCAATATTGGCGCCAAGGGCGATGTCGCGATCTTCTTCGGTCTGTCCGGCACTGGCAAAACAACACTGTCGTCAGATGCCACCCGCACTATGATTGGCGATGACGAGCATGGCTGGTCGGATAATGGCGTATTCAACTTCGAAGGCGGCTGCTACGCTAAGACGATCAACCTGTCGGCCAAAGCCGAACCAGAAATTTACGGCGCCTCGCGACGTTTTGGGACCGTTTTGGAAAATGTCGTTCTCGACCCGGTAACTCGAGCGCCTGATTTTGACGATGGATCGCTGGCAGAGAATGCTCGTTCATCCTATCCGATCGATTTTATGGATAATATCGCCGAGAGCGGTATGGGTGGCCACCCCGACAACATCGTGATGTTAACCGCCGATGCGTTTGGCGTCCTACCGCCAATCAGTAAAATGACCGCCGAGCAGGCGATGTATCACTTCCTCTCCGGTTACACCGCCAAGGTGGCTGGTACCGAACGCGGCATGACATCCGGCGCTGAAGCGACCTTCTCAACTTGTTTTGGCGCACCATTCCTGCCGCGTCACCCAACGGTCTATGCCAAGATCCTTGGTGAGCGGATTGCTAAGCATCAATCCAATTGCTGGCTAGTGAATACTGGTTGGAGTGGTGGTGGCTATGGTGTTGGCGAGCGGATGAAAATCTCTCATACCCGCGCCATGGTTCGGGCAGCTCTCGACGGCAAGCTGGCAACAACCGGTTTTGCAGAGGACTCTAACTTCGGTCTTTTGGTACCGGAAGGCTGCCCTGATGTCCCGAGTGACGTTCTCGCCCCGCGCAACACGTGGAGTGACAAAAGCAAATACGACAGCACGGCCCAGCACCTCGCCAAACAGTTTGAAGAGAACTTCAAACAGTTCGAATCAGAGGTCAGTGACGACGTCAACAAGGCAGCTATTCACGCTGCGGCCTAGTCAACACAGTTATATATTCAAGAAAGTAGGCGGGCGTTTTTCCCGCCTATTTTCTATCCGAATTTTTAGCCGGGCATTGAGTTTTGTCACGCTGAGAGGCATTTATAAGAATCACAGGACCGAGTCCGGCGATGATAATCGTCAACGCCGCGAGCGCGGATTCTTCGAGCAATTCATCCTTGGCAAACTGATAGACGTAAGTCGATAAAGTCTCGTAGTTGAACGGGCGCAGCAGGAGCGTCATCGGCAGCTCCTTCATCACATCGACAAATACCAGGATGCCACCAGCCATTAACGATTTTCGCAATAGAGGTGGTGCCAAGACTGCCATGCTGCTAGTGAAACTTCGTCCGAGCACAAAGCTCGCACTCATGATGTTCGGTGACAGACGATTGACGCCCGACGTAATCGCACCGTGTCCCACTACCTGGAACCGGACGACATAGGCAAGAACCAGTAACCCGACTCCACCAATCAGAATTCCATTTGAGGCGCCCAAATTGGCGGCAATCCGATCGACGCCACCAGCAAACGACACCACACCGATCGCCAGTATCGCCCCTGGAAAGGCATAGCCAAGGGCTGAGATTGTCGTGAGGGCTTTTAGAACCGGATGTTTTTGATAGGTCGTCACCAAGATCATGATTGTGGCAATTGCCATAACCGCAACGGCCGCAATCAGCGAAATCGTAAGAGAATTAAACGTCGCTGATAACAATGCATCGACATTGGTAATAGCGAGGCCTTTGACGACAAAGCTCAGCAGGACGCCAGCGGGGATCACAAAACCCAGAATAATCGGGAACAAACACAGAACAATACAGAGCGTCGCTTTACCACCGGAGACGCGGACAGCAGGCAAGGTGGTCGCCCGGCCGCTGGTGTCGTTGAAGCGTTGCCGGCGACGCGCCCGGCGTTCGATAACCACCAACGCCAGAATAAAGATGAAAGCCATTCCGGCGATTTGAGCCGCGGCGGTCAAATTGTTCATCCCGAGCCAGACATTGAAAATACCCAGGGTCAAAGTCTCGACGGCAAAGAATTCCACAGTGCCAAAATCCGACAAAACCTCCATCAACACCAACGCCAAGCCGGCGATAATCGCGGGCCGTGCCAGAGGCAAATCAACGGTGAAGGGCAGGTTCCTGTTGTTCAGGTGCGCGACTTCAAAGTAAGAGGCTGGTGTCAGGCGGAAGGCGGTTCGCGCCATGAGATAGATATAGGGATAGAGCACTGAGGCCATCACCAGAATAGCGCCGCCCATCGATCTTATTTCGGGAAACCAGTAATCGCGAGCCGAGGTCCAGCCGAACATATCGCGCAAGAATACCTGGACCGGGCCAGCGTATTCCAGCAGGTCAGTATAGGTGTAGGCGATGATATAGGCCGGTACCGTTGCCGGGAGGAGCAATGTCCATTCTAGAATTTTGGAACCGGGAAATGTGAAACGCGCCACGATCCAGGCAGTGACGATGCCAAATAACAGGCTGAGGATGCCAACGCCCAACATAAGCCATAACGTGTTAGCGACGTAGCGCGGGAATACCGTTGCCATAAGATGCGACCAAAGCCCGCCACTATCTCCCGTGGCGGTGTAGACGATGGCGGCGAAGGGGCCGATCAGCAGGACGCTGAGGAACAAGGTCGCTGACGACCAGCCATCGACCGGGTCGCGGGCCAGGAGACCTCGTTTTAAGACATCAGCAATCACGGGACGTAGTCATAATTCGGTCACCAACCAACCCTATCAATGATGCGTTGAGCTGTCGGCGCCAATTTGGCAATCGTCGCAATGGGCAACTTATCCTCCACGAATGCTCCCCATGACTTAACCTCCGCACTAGGCGGTATCTTTGGATTAACAGGGTATTCGTAATTGATGTTACCATACAAGTTCTGCGCGGTTTCCTGGGTTAGAAACTCCAACAAAGAAGTCGCTAACAATTTGTTCTTTGAATGCTTAGCCACACCAGCGCCAGAAATATTCATGTGATTGCCACGGTCTTTCTGGTTGGTATAGACCAGTCTCACCGCATCACCCCACTGCCGGTGACTAGGGTTGGTAGAAGATTTCAATTTTCCATAATAGTAACTATTAATAATTGCGACATCGCAGACCCCCTGGAACATCGCTTTAACCTGGGCGCGATCATTTCCTTGCGGTCGGCGCGCGAGGTTCGACACCAATGCCCTCGCCCAAGCTTCTGCCTTTTTCTCGCCGTGTGCGGCAATCATAGATGCCAACAACGCTCTATTGTAGACATGACTTCCCGGTCGAGAACAAATACGTCCTTTCCATTCGGGGCGCGCCAAATCTTCGATCCTGTTTATGGCACCAGGTTTAACGCGTCCTTTAGCGACGGCGACAATGCGCGCTCGTTTTGACAGCGCAAACCATCGGTTCTTCGGATCGCGCAAATGCGGAGGAATATTTTCTCTTAAAATTTTAGATGATATCGGCGCAAGCAGACCCTTGTCGTTATAAGCATCCAAACGACCGATATCGACTGTCAGTATGATATCGGCAGGGCTACGAGCCCCTTCAGCCAAAAGGCGTTGAACAAGCCCCTTAGAGGAGAAAACGACATTCACTTTCGTGCCGGTTTTCTTTTCGAATGCCTTCAGGAAAGGTTTGATCAGAAACAGCTGGCGATGAGAGTAGACATTTAATTCTTGCGCCTGAGTCAAATTAGGAAACGACGCCACGAGAACAGCGCTCGCCACAATTATAACCATGTGTCGGACGTTTACATGTCGGAACAAGCTGATTTTTCCTTTCAATAGCATGGGCCTTATTTTGAGAGATACGGAGCGGCGCATGAGCGACCGTACTTCAATAAAAGGTCCAGCATATAAATTGATAAGCTGGTGTGTATGGGCAGACTCTTCTGCGCTCAACCCAAATGTAAGTTTCTGCGATGAATTTGATGGGCACAACGTACCCGCAAACCGGTCCCAAATCGCCAAGGCCGCGCCAAAATTGCGATCGTGATGCTGAAGATCGAGCGAATGATGAATTTGATGTTGGGCGGGGGAAATCAAAAAATTTTCAACCGATCGGCCGTAGCTGATTTGAAAATGAGAATGGCGCAGATTGGCGCCAGTAGCATTAAATACAAAAAGCAGGACGTTCACGCCATAGACAGCGACCAGATCGATGCTCTTGCCGAACAGAAAAACAAACAATGCGATAGAAAGCGCCTGCACGACCGTAGCGCGCAACGCAAACAAGACACCTTCGACAGGATGGGTACGGTAAACGGTAAATGGCGTCAACCTTTCAGCGGAATGATGGGTCTTGTGAAATGCCCAAAGCAAGGGGATCCGATGCAGCGCAAGATGAACAACAAATCTTGAGAAATCATCAAAGGTAAACAGGAAGACTGTATAGATAGCTGATACAATCCAAACCGGCAGCTGGTCTAAACCCGATAGGCTACCGACAAATAAATCCGCGAATAAAAAATAGAGAAACGTCGCTAGAGCGAGCTTTGACAAAAGAGCCGGAGCGATGAACATAATAATCGCCCGGTTAATCAACATAAGCTTGTAGTCAGATTTTGCGGATTCCGACCACCAGATCGCTGGTGATAGAATGCGGCGAAGCCCGTGGTTTAGGCCCTCGCGCCATGAGGATCTGGTTTGCCATGCACTCCAGATCAATGCGGCGACAAGAGCGCATAGGAGATAAATGAGCGAAACCCGCTTTTGCGGGTTGATGAACGCATCAAGAAACTGAGGCAGGTACTGGTGAATTATCCAGTCTAGGGGTGCCACCATTGCCGCTGCCTCAGTTCCTGAAGTTGGAAAGCTTAGCTAGAACGGCTGGTCGTATTCCGACCAGCCGGTCATACGCAATCACCTAATCATTTTCGGCAGCTGAGCCAGAGCCAAGCTTGTTAAGCATATCGGCCAGGCTTGCCAGCCGGTCATTGTTCCGGGCTTTTACGTCGAACTTGTCGACCATTAGCTTCTGAACTTTGAGCATGTGAACCATGTACTCCTTAAGACCCGAGGACTGGCCTTTAACATAGTTGCCCTTGCTGTCGATATCGACCACATGGCCAGAATTGAGCATGACGGGGCCAAAACCAATAAGACGGTTCAAACGAACACCGGTTTCGCCAAGATTGGTGCGGCCAGTCTGCAAGGCAAGGCTAAAGCCCTTCAACTCTCCCCAATGCTTAACGTATTTCTTCATAGCCTTGCCAGTCGCGCCCTTCTTGTCGAGTGTTGCTGTAATTTTTTTCACATCTTTATAAACCGAACCGGCATATTTAAAGACTGATTCAGCAAGAGATTTTTGCCAGTTTGATTCGACTACGGCCGCATATTTTCGCAGCTGCGAACGCTGACCATCGCTTAAAACCGTCCCTTTTGCGGATGCGAGGAGTTTTCGGCCATCGAGGAAGGCCTTCGTAATATTCTTGGCATAGGACGTCTTCCCAGAGCGGTCGTAAGCTGCCGCATAATAGGCAGGGCCAAAGACCATTTCTTTATATAGGTCGATTTTACCATCGCCATTTTTATCAGCGTACGACACCGCTTTACCTTTGCGTTTCGCGATCGCGTATAGCTGCTTCGGAGAAAGCGCTAGGGCATGCGCTGGAATACCAAAATATCCAAAGGCTTCGTCCCAACTATGTTCTTTGCCTGTATAAGGAGCCCCTTTTTTATAGGGCTTATTGTTGGGCTTTTTCTTAGCGCTGAGGTTTTCATCGAGATAATTATCGACAACCTGATTGTAGAATACCGCACCCATGATGAATTTTGAGATCAGTTGTGGATAGTTGTATCCGTTGGCCATGTCGGCGCCCTTTTGAGCCGATGAGGCTTTTTCAATCCAAAACTTAACCAGCTCCGGTCCCGTCATATTGTTGGGCATGCCTGAAATAGCACCCTTAAAGGTCTTCCCGGAAAGGTTTTTCTTTTTGCTGATTTGATCGACGCCAGATTGTTTTATGACGAACTTTCCCTTTGATTTTGGCGCAATAATTACGCGGCCTTTCGTCTTGCCGGCGTAGTAGGACATCATCTCAGCTTTTAATTTTGGATTGGCTTTGCCGTTCCCCTTACCTGCGAGTTTTTTTAAAGAATCATGCAAGACTTGGCGCGCAATTTGGCCCGTATACGACACGGAGTTTGTTTTTGATCCGGCATAGTCCTTTACCGTGACCGGAAACTTTCCGTAAACGTCATCAGCAGCCTGCACAGGAGCCGAAATAAATGCCGCAGCCGCAACGGCCAATCCCAATTTTTGGTATTTGTACTTCATCTCATCTCTCCTTGTGTCAGTTTCGTCAGCTCTAAGCCAACCGATCTTGGATTCCTAATAAGAATGATTATCAATGTCAACTAATTTGCGAATGATTATTAGTTTCATCGATAATAATTATCAACTGCAATGGTATTTGTTGGAAAACAGGGATAAAGGTGGTCTATCGAGGGTCCCTATTTACCAACGAGTTTTGTTTACATCGCCGCAAACCCGACATAAGATGCGAATGATTTGCAATAGCAGACTGTTTGTCTCCAGCAATTTTAAGTGCGACATAGCCGATCTGAAAGATGGCAATTGAGAAGTCTGGATAACCTTTAATGCTCAAGCTCGAAAACCTAAGCCTTCGGTTTGATGACGATCAGATTATCCGTGACGTCTCGTTTGAGGTCGCCGATGGCGAGCTGGTTTGCCTGCTCGGCCCCAGCGGCTGCGGCAAAACAACCACATTACGCCTCATTGCCGGTTTTGAGAAACCCGAAGCAGGTACGATTTCGCTCGGTGATCAGATTGTTTCGAGCGCCAGTCATGCCATTGCGCCGCAAAAGCGGGACGTTGGATTCCTGTTTCAGGACTATGCGCTGTTCCCTCACCTAACGGTCGCCGAGAACATTGCCTATGGCCTGTCGGGGCGAACAAAGCAGCAAGTAAAGGACAGGACCGCTGAGATGCTGCGCCAGATCCGGATGCAGGATCATGCCTACAAATACCCGCATGAACTTTCCGGTGGCGAACAACAACGCGTTGCCCTTGCACGAGCGCGGGCGCCACGACCCAGCTTGTTATTGCTCGATGAACCATTCTCTGGTCTCGACACATCACTGCGCGCGAAGCTGCGGCGGGAAACCCGTGATGTTTTAAAAGACCGTGGCGTCACCGCCATTATGGTCACCCATGACCCCGAAGAAGCGATGTTGATGGCTGACCGCATAATTCTGATGCGCGACGGAAGGGTCGTTCAAACGGGAACACCAGAAGAGCTTTATACCGGCCCCATCGACGCCTTCACCGCAGAGTTCTTCTGCGAAGTAAACCATCTCGATGGCATCGTCGACGGCGACTGGATCAAAACCGACGCAGGGCGCATCCCCAATCAAAACCACCCAGACGGCATGGAAGTCGATGTCCTCATCCGCCCCGAAGCTGTGACTTTAGGATCAGAAGCCTTTGACAAAGCATTGTCTCAGGAAGTCCGGGTGTGCTCAGTCGACTATGCTGGTGGTGCCAGCCATATCCGGCTCGGTCTTGGTGATGACCTGGAACCGACAACCCATATTCACGCCCGCTATCCCGGACCATTCCGGGCGGTGACCGGTGATCGAGTGCAGCTGAATATCGACCAAGCCCAGACTTTCATCTTCCCCAAACAAGACAACACCTAATCCGTGCCACCCTCTGCGTACCGGCACGCGGCCAAATCACTACACCTGTCTTAGACAGGCGCCATCGCTTGGTTTAGTACTGGTAGCTCCTTTCCGGTTGTGAGACTTCAACCGGCAACAATAAAGCTGAACAAACACAAAAAGATTCAATGGGACTTCACGCTGACCTGTCTGCAAGATTCGATGCCGTCCCGGCACCAGCGCGGGCGGCGTTCTGGATCACCATGGCCGGGCTGTGCTTTACAATCTCGATGTCAGCGGTGCGCAAAGTGTCAGTCGACATGCATGTGCTGGAATCTGTCATGTTTCGCAGTCTGTTCGGCATTGCTTTTATGGTGCCGTGGCTGTTGAAACAAGGCCTATCGGGCATCAAAACCAAACGGCTCGGACTGTTCGCTATCCGAGGGTCAGGCGCCTATTTCGTCACCTATTTTTATTTCTCAGCGGCCGCGCTAATCCCGCTTGCCGATCTCACCTCAATCACCTTTACGCGCCCTATCCTCGGCACCATCGCTGCCATCATCTTTCTAAAAGAAGTTGCTGGAGCAAGGCGCTGGTCGGCGATTGGCGTCGGGTTTATCGGCATGTTGATTATCGTGCGACCGGGTTTCGTCGAGGTAAATCTTGGCGTGCTGCTGGTGCTATGTGGTGTAATGTTCCAGACCTGCAACACTGTGATCGTCAAGAAACTGACCCAGACCGAGCACCCCGACACCATCGTGCTTTATCACACCTTGTTCATCCTGCTGCTGGCCATCATTCCGGCGATCTATGTTTGGCAGACACCAACGCCGGAACAATGGGGCTGGTTCGTTGTGATTGGTGGCGCAGGCATTCTGACCCAACGCGCCATGACCCGCGCTTTTGTCGCCGCCGATGCGACCGTCGTTTTGGCGATGAGCTATCTACGACTGCCAATTGCAGCCTTTGTCGGATTTGCGATCTTTGGCGAGGTCCCTGAAATCTGGGTCTGGGTTGGTGCAAGTGTCATCTGTGGCTCATCAGCCTATATCGCGCATCGTGAATCCACCCTGGCGCGTGAAAAACAAAAAGAAGAAGCCCTATGAACAAGCTGAAAGATGCCATCGACAGCTGGCCAGCGGTCATCCAATGCACCTTCTGGGTTCTGATCTCCGGAACGTTAATGGTGGTGCAGCTTGGCATCGTCCGGATGATTGCCAATGATATAGGCATCTTTCAAATCGTCTTTTTTCGCGCTCTGTTCAGCTGCCTGTTTATCGCGCCGCTCATTATGAGCAATCCTACTGTATTGCTAAGGCCCAACCGACCGGGGATTATGGCGCTCTGCGGCATTCTGGCCTTCGCGGCGGGAACCTGTTTTTACTTTGCGGCGAAATACATGCCGCTTGCCGACATCACAGCGATCCATTTTTCTCGTCCGATCTTCGCCGCCATCTTGGCTGCCATTGTTCTGAAGGAAGTCATAAAAGGTCCCCGTGCAATCGCCATCCTCGGCGGGTTTATCGGCGCCGCGATCATCATCCGGCCCGGCATAGTCGATTTCAATGTCGGCATGTTTTTTGTACTTGGGGTTATCTGCGTACAGACCTGGAACCCGATTAACCGGCGCCTGCTCTCGAAAAGTGAGCACCCCGACACGGTGGCTGTTTGGACACAGTTAATTGTCCTGCCCCTGGCGACGCTCCCGGCAATATACTTTTGGACCACCCCAACACTGGAACTGCTCGGATGGATGGCCGCCATTGGCCTCCTCGAAATGCTCAACCAACGGGTATTGGCCCGCGCCTATGTGCAAGGCGAAACCGTCGTCGTCCTGGCGCTGCATTATACCCGCTTACCATTAGCCGCCATCGCGGGCTATCTGATGTTTGGCGAGGTCGCAGAGTCTTGGATTTGGGTCGGTGGGGCCGTCATCGCCAGTGCTGCGCTCTATCTTGCACGGCATGAGAGACGGGCGGAGCTAAAAAAGGCTACTCACACCTAACCCAGAGAGGACCCTACTTTCCTGGCTTTTTCGCCTGCGTAATCTCTGAAACCAGCGGCCTCAAAATGGTTAACGTTCTGTAAACAACTTTGGCCCAAATTGCCTACTAACAATCCCAATCTCCGATCAGGCACGTCGACACAGAATGAAGGCGCCGGTACCGAAGAGCATGCCCTCGTCGAGATTTATCAGAAGTTTTTCGATGATGCCGTTTTTCTGACCCGCGACAGGGTGATCATCAACTGCAACGACATTACCCTGGATCTCTATGGCAATACCAAAGATCAGCTCATCAATCAGTCAACCACATTGTTGATGGCGCCGGAGTTTCACGACCCATCCTCCTGGGCATCAACAGTAGATAAAACCAGAATCCTGCAAACGGTTTGTATACGTGCCATTGGTACCGCCTTTCCGGTAGATATTGTAGTCAATGCCGCCCTCTATGATCAGCAGGGCAATAGTGAAGAACATTGTATACGCATAACCGTCGTGCGGAATATTGCCGATTATGGTCAGGGCTACTGAACTGACGAAGTCCGGAACGTTCTCCGCGGCTATAAGGTGCAATCGGTCCAGCCGGGCAATGCCAGAGATGACAAACCCGGGCGCTAGCCCCCGCCAATATTAACGCCGTCCTCATTCACCCGCCAAATCCTGCGCAGGGGCTTGGCAGTCTCTCAAAAATTAGATACCCCTTGTGCAATAAATGCCGGTTCGGCAGGCACAAAAACGGGAGACGTCATGACACCGCTCAAGCTTAGTATTGCATCCACAGATTATGATCATTTCCGCGATTTCCGCACTGGCGACGTGCGCGCCCAGGGCATCGACCATACCTGGTCCACCCTGCGCCATCATGAGGTGTTCGCGCGTTTCACCGCGAGCCGCGACTGGGATGTCGCCGAGCTGAGCTTTGCCAAGTTTATGGCCCAGGTCACCCGCGAAGACTCCGACATCATCGGACTGCCAGTGGTTTGTTCACGGCTGTTCCGCTTCTCGTCTTTCTATGTAAACAAGAATTCCGGAATCAAGACCGTCGAGGATCTCAAGGGCAAGCGCATCGGCTCGCCAGAATGGGCCCATTCCGCCGCCGTCTATATGCGCGGCTGGATGCATAATGATTGCGGCGTCAAATTGCAGGACGTGCATTGGTATCAGGCCGGTGCCAACGCACCGGGCAGGGTTGAGAAGGTCGAGCTGACCTTGCCGGAAGGGGTCGAGCTGACCCGGGTTTCCGACAAATCACTCTCCGAGCTTCTAGCCGCCGGCGAGATTGATTGCGCGATTATCGCGCGGCCGCCAACCTGCTTCCTCGAAGGCCATCCTGATATCGTGCGTCTGTTCCCCGACTATCTTGAGATGGAAAAAGACTATTACGCCAGGACCAAAATCTGGCCGATCATGCATATCATGGTGATGCAGAACAAAGTCCTCGAGGAGAACCCTTGGGTTGCTCGCAACCTGCTCAACGCCTTTAACGAGTCCAAGGACAACAGTCTCGAGCGCATGCTCGACCCGGCCGTATCCCGTTATCCACTGGCCTGGGTTCCAACCTATGCCCGCGAGATGCAGGCAATGTTTGGCGATGACCCCTACCCGTTCGGGATTGAAGAGAACCGCGCGACCTGGGAACAGATGCTGCTCTATACGTACCAGCAAGGCATCGCCCACAAGCATGTGACGCCGGAGGATATCTTCCCCAAAAGCATCATGACCAACGTGGTAGTGTAGCGGGACCGTCGTAATGGCGCGCGAACTCTATTTCATTTCCGGTTCGCCGCCCTGCTGGTCTGTGATGCTGGCGCTGGAAGTAAAAGGCCTGGCCTATACGCCACAAAGGCTCGATAACGCCAAGCGTGAACAAAAGAGCCCGGAATACCTTGCCATAAATTCACGTGGTCAGGTGCCGGTGCTAATCGAGGACGATGTCACTGTCTGTGAAACCCTCGCCGTCCTAGCCTATCTGGAGGCCGCAACACCGAAACCGCCATTGTTTGGCAGTTCACCGATTGAGACCGCCAAGATCTGGCAATCCATTTGCGATTGCGATGGCAATCTTAGGGAGCCGGTTGGACAAATTTCACGGCCGTTATTTCGCGGCAAGGCAGCAGACGCCGCGGAGAAAATCAAAGAAGCAGCGCAAACCGTTCGCGACGAACTGGTGCTTTATGAAACCGCGCTAAATGGGAATGAGTGGATTGCCGGCGACGCTTTAAGTGCCGCTGATTTGATTACGTTTCCTGTCATCATGCAGCTGCTCAGGGCTGTGGGCCGCGAGGATGCCGAGCCGTTACAGCTCGCGATCCATCCCTTGGCGGATCACTTCCCCAACCTCGCAATCTGGATTAGTCGCATCGAATCGCTACCCGGATACGACAACGCCTACCCACCTCACTGGAAGTAGCGACCGCTAAAAATCCATCATATAAATGAGCGGCCGCAAGTCAGGCACATCGACAACAGCGCTCCAAGCCTCAATCACCTTATTGCAACGTTCAGCACCAATCAACGGTTCTCCCGTCAGGCGCAGCTTGTTGGCGGTGTCTTCATCCGTCATCGGATTGGCGGGATGTCCGGGCGGGTTGGTGTTTTCAACCTCCAGCACCGTGCCATCATGCATCGTCACGGAAATCACCAGCTTCATATCGGGCAACAAAGCCTCAATGGCCGGATCAACGGTCACAGTAATTTTGTTGAGCAAGGGCCGCAAAGACGAATCCTGCACGCGGTTTTCTTCAAACGAGGCAATGGAGATCGTGCCATCCACTAACGTCCGGGCAAAAATATAGGGGAGGCTGTGATCGGCGGTTTCGCGAGTTTGGGGGTCCCATTTTTCCAGTTCACCACCGATCTCTACCCGGGTGAGTTCATCACAGAAAAATTCAATCGACTTGATATTGTCGATATCACTTGGCGTCAATCTTTCCCGCAACTCCATAGCCGCCCATACAGCGGGCTGCCCATTGGTTTCCAGCGGCCAGTATTTAAAGAGGATTTGGTCGATTGTGAATTCACCGCCTTCGGTGGGAAACGGCGCCAGATCGAACGGCCCGGTAATATTGTCAAACAAGCCATGTCGCCCTTCAAAGGCATTGCCAGGACCAACCATCCCTTCTGCGGCCAGAGCCGCCGCAAACACGCCGTTGCGCGCTGCAAAAGGTGTTGCGACACTCTTCCACGACGTCAGCTCGCCAGACCGGGTGACCCGCAACGGGACGGAGGCTGTTGCGCTCATCCCTATGGCATTGGCGGTCTGCTCAAGGGTAAGCCCCAGCAGATTACAGATCCCCGCCGTAGTCGACACCGCGACCATAAACCCCTGATCCCAGCCAAGTTTTCGCAGATTGGCACCATCACAGAGCCGCGTATAAATCTCATACGTCACCATCATCGCGACCAGAAACTGTTTGCCGCTGAACGGTGCCGCACCGGCCAAGGCGAGATGCGCGCCGAGCCCATCGCTCGGATGACCGCCCGGAAACCGGTCATTGAAATCATATTTTCGAATCATGCCGCTATTGACGAAACTGGCCATTTCCAACGGCATCGTGGCATCGACAAACAGCGTCCGTCCGGCATAGAGCCCAGCAGTCTGACCGCCAGCGAGACGCCGGCCAATGTCCGCAGCCTCACAATCATGCGCCGCAAAGGCACAGGCTAGCGTATCGACCAAATGCTGGGTCACAGATTGTGCGACTTCATCACCAAGACGATCGAAATTCAACGTCGTCGCAAATGTCGCAAGCTGTTCCGTAAGCCGGTCCATCAAATTTCCTTTTTTAACAGGTCAGTTAGACAGGCACGTATTCACTGCGGAACGACGACAAGGGCATCGGCGGATCTTCCTCGCTGCCATCGATCCACATATCGAAGACGATTTCGTTGTCCGGCGTTACCTCAAGCAGCCGCGCCCGGCACATGCCGCCACGATTATCATTGGTCGGCACACCATCGATGGTGCACACACCGCCAAAATTCATAAAGGTGTTGCCGGTCTCCGGCAGACGATAAGCGCCGCCCTGATA
>CAJJCG010000021.1 GCA_905182615.1 Alphaproteobacteria bacterium UBA2964
TAACCGCTGCCAGGCCAATTTCTCAACGCCCGCGATAAGGCTAACCAAATGCGTAAATATGGGCGTGAAGGCCATGATCACCGCCATAACGCCAACCGGCAGTTTACCTTGCGCCGCATAGAGGATGGCATTGGCAATGGTGAAGCGTAACGCCGCCGCCCGAAAATAATAGATGAGATGGCGCTTCGACATTGGTGGGCGTCTGCCGCGCAACAAACCGATAATCAGCACCACCAAGCCCGACCCCAAGCAGAACCAGAAAACATAGGCCGTGGGATGAATACCGCTCGTAACGGTGTTCTTAATCAGAATAAAAAAGAAACCCCACAATCCACCGATCATGAGCAAAAGAGCGATAGGTAAAAACTTATTAGGGGGCGAGGTCTCGTTCATCGAGCCTGCTATAAAGCAAACTCACCGGGAACGATAGCGGCCCCGACATAACGCCGTTTTAAAATACCCGTGCGTCCGCAGGGCTAAGGTTGGGGCAATTGACGAATCGGCGTTCCCCGCAAGGCATCCTGCATAAAGCCCTTCCACAGGAGGGCAGGATGTGAACCACCAGAAACTTTTTTCATGGGGGACGAATTATCGTTTCCAAGCCATACGCCGGTCACCAGCTCGGCGGTAAATCCAATAAACCACGCATCGCGAAACCCCTGACTGGTTCCTGTCTTCCCCGCCGCCGGACGTTTAAGCCGCGCCCGGCGCCCGGTACCGGAGGTCACTACCTCACGCAACATTTCCTGCATGTCCGTTACAGTCTCGGCGCTAACGAGCGGACCAGTACCGACGGAACTACGGCGATATAAAAGCCTATTGCCGCCATCGCGAATTTCGATAATCCCATAAGGCCAAGCTGGAAATCCGCGATTGGCA
The DNA here is from genome assembly GCA_905182615.1 of Alphaproteobacteria bacterium UBA2964. Lineage (GTDB taxonomy): Bacteria > Pseudomonadota > Alphaproteobacteria > MPNO01 > UBA2964 > UBA2964. The sequence continues at coordinate 880 of CAJJCG010000021.1, forward strand.
AAGACAGCGTAAGCCGCCGTCATATCCAAGAGGTTGGCTTCACCGGCACCAAGAGCAATCGAGGGATGTCCCTTAACTTTGGACGTAATGCCGAGCCGTTCCGCCGCCTTCACCACTTTCTGTCTACCGACTTTCTCCGATACTTTTACGGCAGCGGTATTGACCGATTTTGCCAGCGCGTCGCGTAGCGTAATGCGGCCAAGATAACGTCCTGAATAATTTCGCGGACGCCAGCCCTTTATAGAAATAGGGCTGTCCACAACCATATCGCCCGGCTGCATTCCGGCCTCCAGTGCCGCAAGATAAACGAACAGCTTAAAGGCAGAACCCGGTTGCCGCAGCGCCTGGGTCACACGGTTAAACTGGCTCGCAACATAGCGACGTCCACCGACCATGGCGCGGACAGCACCAGTCGGAGTCAACGACACTAAAGCCGCCTGACCGACATTTCGGGTAGACCCAACTTTCGCAAGCATTTTAGTCACGCGGCTCTCCGCAAGCTTTTGCAGGCGCGGAGCAAGGGTTGATTTGATCACGAGGTCCCGGTCAGTCCGCCCGACAAAGCCAGCAGCCCGTTGAAGAAGCCAGTCCGCAAAATATCGCGCACCACTGCCGGTCTCGCGACTAGCAAACTGCATTCTTTCTTTTGCGGCGGCCGCCGCATCACGTTTCGTCAAGAATTCCGCTGCGACCATATTGGCTAAAACCTGATCAGCTCTTTTCAGCCCAAGCTTTCTATTTCGAAACGGCGAATATCGTGTCGGTGCCTTTAACAAACCGGCCAGGAGGGCCGCCTCCCTTAGAGAAATCTGCCGGATCGGTTTGCCAAAATATCGTCCCGCCGCTGCCTCAACGCCATAAGTTCCTGCGCCGAGATAAACCCGATTGAGATAAATCGTAAGAATCTGTTTCTTGCTAAACTTGGCTTCCAACCAAAATGCCAGCAACAGCTCTTGGACTTTTCGACCCAAAGATCGCTCGGGCGTCAAAAACAGGTTTTTAGCCAATTGCTGAGTGAGCGTGCTGCCGCCCTGACGTACTTTTCCAGCTAAGAGGTTAGCAACCGCCGCGCGGGCAATCCCGAAGACATCAACGCCAAAATGATCAAAAAACCGACGGTCTTCGGTCGCAATGATCGCTTGGACCAGATAAGGCGGCACTTGGTTGAAGCGCACTGCACCGGCATGGAGGTCGCCATAAGTCGCGATGACGGAATTGTCTGATGCAAGGATCGTAACACTTGGGCGCCGTGACGGTGTTTCCAACTTCTCAAGATCAGGCAGACCCCAGGCATAATAGGTAAGAATCCCCGAGACGATCAAACCTGACCAAATAGAAAATACGGCTGTCCAGCGGACGACAAGCCCCCACCGAGAATTCTGTGGCGGCGGCGGTTTGTGACCGATGGCGCGCATACCCAACTTCGGACTAGCTGTTTTTCGAGCTGTGGCCTTTTTTCCTCCGGGCTTCTTTTCCGGAGCTTTCTTGTTCGTGGGTTTTTTTACCATTCGCCTATCTTGTGTATGCCGTCAATTCACAAAAAGTGATTTTGATGTGACACGACTGGTTTGATGGTTCAATTTAACCGTCATTGCAAGAATCGGCAGGTATCATCGACCAATGGGGCTATTTTCAAGAACAAAGAAGCCTATAGAAGATCTTTCGCCGGTTTGCGTCCGGCCGGCGACCGCAGCCGATGCGGCTGAAATCGTCCGGCTTGCGCAATCCTTAAGTATCGCTGATGGCGGCCGTCCTTCGCGCCTGACGGAAGACAACTACCGGCGGGATGGCTTTGGTCCAGACCCTGCATTTGCGGCACTGGTAGCTGAAATTGACGACAGAAATGTTGGATATGCCTTGTATTTTTCAGGCTACGACACTGATCGAGCCACGCGCGGGGTCTATTTATCAGATCTGTATGTTGATCTGACTTGGCGCCGCCGTGGTGTTGGACGGGCTTTAATGCAGGAAACTGCACGTGCCTGTAAAGATTTAGGCGGTGAATGGATGTTCTGGTCGGTCCTGAAACGCAATAAAAAGGCACGAAAATTTTACAAGACAATGGCACCTGAACTTTCGGACGTCGTGCTGTGTGCCGCGCTTGGCGAAAGTTTTCGTCGCCTGTCAAAAAAATCAACGTCGTAATTAGGCGTCGAGATTGACGACCTTAAGGGCGTTGGATTGGATAAAGTCACGTCTTGGCGCCACAACATCCCCCATCAACGTTGAAAACACTTCTTCCGCAGCATCACGATGGTCGATCTTGACCTGCAACAAAGCACGAACCTCTGGATCAAGTGTGGTTTCCCAGAGCTGTTCGGGATTCATTTCACCCAGCCCTTTGTAGCGATTGACAGCAACGCCCTTGCGGCCATTCTCCATAACCGCCTCCACCAAGCCCAAGGGGCCAATGATACGCTGCTCGTTTTCTTTGACCCTGAAGATCGCTGGACGGCCATAAATCCTTTGTAGGTCCGGCACCATCCCATCGAGTTGACGCGCTTCCGCCGAGCGAACCAGGACGCCATCGATGACGTGCCGTTCGGTTACACCGCGTAACGTCCGGGCGAAAGCAAAGCCGCCACCCTCAAGGATTTCAGCTCGCCAACCCCGTTCATTCTCAACTGTCAGCCCGTCCAGACGACGGGCAATAGCATCTGCAATCTGGGTTTCCAACTCTTCGGATTCTAGCAATTCGGGATTAAAGGCCCCCAATATTGCCGCCTGTTCCGCGACCATCGGATTAGAGATCTTTTGTAGGATAGGAGTCATTAGCCGCTTCACACGCATTGCGCTTTGAACAGTATCCCGCAAATCTGCACTCGCAATCTCAGCGCTATCCTGAACAACCAGCAAGCAATCACGCAAGCCAGCATCAATCAGATAATCCTCAAGCTTTGGGTCGTCCTTAAGATAAATTTCTTCCGATCCTTTTTTGGCCCGATATAGCGGTGGCTGCGCGATATAGAGATAACCGCGTTCTATGAGTTCAGGCATTTGCCGGAAGAAGAAAGTCAGCAACAAAGTCCGGATGTGGCTGCCATCCACATCGGCGTCTGTCATGATAATTATTTTGTGATACCGGGCTTTTTCGACGTTAAAATCTTCGCGCCCAATGCCGGTGCCGAGAGCCGCGATCAGTGTTCCGATTTCTGCCGAAGACAGCATCTTGTCGAAACGCGCCCGTTCGACATTCAGAATTTTACCCCGAAGGGGCAGGATCGCCTGGTTGCGCCGGTTGCGCCCCTGCTTTGCCGAACCACCGGCTGAATCACCCTCAACAATAAAGATTTCAGAGAGCGACGGGTCGCGTTCCTGACAATCAGCCAGCTTGCCCGGTAGAGTAGAAATATCGAGCGCACCCTTACGTCGGGTTAAATCACGTGCTTTGCGAGCGGCCTCGCGAGCAGCAGCGGCTTCAACAGCCTTCCCAACGATCCGCTTCGCCTCGTTGGGATGTTCCTCAAACCATTGGCTAAGCTTTTCACCGACAACGCTTTCGACCACCGGTCGGACCTCAGAGGAAACCAGCTTGTCTTTAGTTTGGGACGAGAATTTCGGATCAGGAACCATTACCGACAACACACAGGTCATCCCTTCTCGCATATCATCGCCCGTAAGCGTGACCTTCTCCTTCTTGGCAATCCCGGATTGCACCGCATAGGCATTGATCGTCCGTGTAAGGGCGCCACGTAGACCGGCCAAATGCGTCCCGCCATCACCCTGCGGAATCGTATTGGTAAAACATAGCGTGGTCTCGTGATAGCTGTCAGACCATTCCAGTGCGACCTCCATAGTGATGTCATCCTGCTCACCACGGATCGCAATGGGTTCATCGAATAACGGCGTTTTGCCACGATCGACATAGTTTACGAATGCCGCGAGGCCTCCTTCATAATGCATTTCGACCACGTTCGGCTCAACACCACGGGAATCGTTGGCAACCAGGGTCACACCCGAATTCAAAAAGGCGAGCTCACGAAGCCGGTGTTCGATCTTGGCAAAGTCAAATTCGATATTGGTAAACGTCTCGGGTGACGCAAGAAACGTGACCTGGCTGCCAGACGGACCGTCCCAGTCGGCGACTTTTTCTAACGTTTTAACCGGGACGCCATGCTCGAAACGCATGGTCCATTCCGCACCTTCACGCCAAATCCTAAGTTCTAGCCAAGACGACAACGCGTTAACCACAGAAACACCAACGCCATGCAAGCCGCCGGATACCTTGTAAGAGCTTTGGTCAAATTTACCGCCAGCATGCAAATGGGTCATGATAACCTCAGCCGCCGAAACACCTTCTTCCTCATGAATCTGAACCGGGATCCCACGCCCGTTATCCCGGATTGAGACAGATCCATCGCCATTTAAAGTAACTTCAACCCGATCACAGATACCGGCAAGCGCTTCATCGATACCGTTATCCACCACCTCGTAAACCATGTGGTGCAGCCCCGATCCATCGTCAGTATCACCGATATACATACCGGGCCGTTTTCGAACAGCGTCTAGACCGCGCAGAACCTGGATGGAATCTGCGCCATAGTCGGCGTTTTCTTTTTCGGCGGAAACGTCAGCGGGAGTTGCCATTGTTAAACCATTTCTTGGTGAGTTTTATGCGGCATAAGCATCGAGGGAACACTCAGTCACCTCTGCATTGGCCACGGTAAAATGTTGTGCCGCCCCTGAAAGGGGCGCGAATAGAGACAGATCGGTGCCAGTCATCCAGGCCTGAGCGCCCAGCGCCTGAATTTCTGCAAATAGAGCCTCTCGTCGTTCTTCATCGAGATGGGCGGCGATTTCGTCGAGCAATAAAATAGGTGCTGCACCGCATTCCAGAGATTGCAAACGGGCGTTTGCCAGCACAATACTGATCAATAAAGCCTTCTGTTCACCGGTCGAGCATTGCCCTGCCGACGCATTCTTTAAGATATGCGTCACAGCAAGATCACTACGATGTGGACCAATAACGGCGCCACGTCCGGCGCGGTCGATACCGCGAGAGTCCACCAACGCCGCACGATATTGGTCTTCAGCCTCTACAGCCGGCATCGTCCCGATCCAACTATCGAGAATCCCATCGAGAGCAAGTGAGGCCGAGGGAAAGGGGCCAACGCCCATAGCGCAGGCGGGGTTTAAACGATCAATCAGAGCAATACGCGCCGCCGCAATGGCCACACCCTTTTCAACGATTGTTCCTTCCAACACATCAAGCCATGTTGGATCAGCAGTTGTTCCGTGCGTCACTTCACGATGTAAAAGACTCGACCTTTCGCGCATCGCCCGTTCAAATGCCTTGAGCCTGCCGGCATGCGCTGGATCAAAGCCGAAGACCAGGCGATCAAGAAAACGGCGGCGACCAGAAGCTCCTTCAGAAAAAAGGCGCTGCATATCCGGCGTCAGCCACAATGCCGAAAGCCGTTCGCCGAGCGCAGCTTGCCCACGTGCCGGCGCTCCATTTATGCGCACGGTGCGCCGGGGATTTTCAGTAGCCATTTCCTCAGAAACACCAGTTCCGACTTCATAAACCCCCTCAAGCCCCTCAACGGTAGCTGCAACGCCCCAACGCTGACTGGATTTGGCATTGCCGGTCTCCCGACGAGCTATATCGGTCAGACGGGCAGCGCGTAAGCCTCGGCCCGGGACCAAAAAAGAAATCGCTTCAAGAAGGTTGGTTTTCCCGGCCCCATTAGCACCGGTGAGCGTAATCATCGGTGCATCTATATTGAGACGTAATGAAGCGTAGGAACGAAAATCAGTCAGAACCAAACGCTGCACAGCCATTGATGCAGCTTGAACATCAGTTTGGAAAACGGTTTGCGACGTAGACAGGGGGCCCGCCTTTAAACGCGCATCGGCATCAGAACGTAGAGCGCCTTCTCATCCTCTAGATCCTTGACGAGTGTCGGTGAAGCCGCGTCAGAAAGCGCAAAGCGGGCTTTATCTCCCTGAATCTGCTGAGTAATGTCGAGCAGATAGCGGGAATTAAAGCCAATTTCGAGATCTCCGTCGTCATATTCGACTTCGAGCTCTTCTGTTGCACTACCCGCATCGGGGCTGGTCGCCGAAAGCACCAGGCTATTAGCACCCAGGCTCAATTTGATCGCCCGGGACTTTTCCGTCGAAATTGTCGAGACCAGATCCACAGCCCGCTCGAAGCGCTTGCAGCTTACTTCAAGGAATTTGTCATTCGCTTCGGGGATGACGCGATCATAATCAGGGAAAGTGCCATCGATCAGCTTGGAGCTGAGAACAATCTGCCCCACCGCAAAACGGATTTTCGTATCGGACATCATGATGGCGATGTCGTCTTCTGACTCATCGATCAGTTTCCGCAGCTCGTTTACCGTTTTGCGCGGCACGATCACGCCCGGGATCGCTTCCGCACCCGCCGGCACCGGGACTTCCATCCGGGCGAGCCGGTGCCCATCTGTTGCGACGGCACGCAATACTGCGTCGCCATCATCGCCTTCCGCAGCGTGCAAATAAATGCCGTTGAGGTAATACCGAGTTTCCTCAGTCGAAATTGCAAAACGCGTTCGGTCAATCAAAGCCCGCAACGCTGCCGCTTCCAACGAGAAGCTGTACGGCATGTCGTCATCAGTCATTGCCGGAAAATCTTCGCTGGCCAGCGTTGCCAGTTTCAGAGTCGAGCGCCCGGAGCGCATCGCCATCTGGCCTTCTTCTGAACCACCACCCAGTTCAATTTGCGAACCGTCTTCCAGCTTGCGAACGATATCGAACAAAGTGTGCGCGGGAACTGTCGTGGCGCCCTGCTGGCTCACATCAGCTGATATCTTTTCAACGACAGCGATATCCATGTCGGTCGCTGATAATTCGACAGCGCCATCATCGGCACGCATCAGAATATTGGACAAAATTGGGATGGTATTCCGGCGTTCAACTACGCTCTGGACATGAGTTAATGCCTTCAACAAAGCACCGCGATCAATTGTAAACTTCATGGCGTCACATGGTTCTCATAAGAATAAAAAACACCGGCTTATTTCTGCCGCCCACAACAGCTTGTAGGCCGCTGAAATTATAGCATTTCAGCCGAGCGGGCGCACGGGGTTAAATGCCCCAATAGAACCAGATTAAATGTAGAAGAAATCGCAGAAAACTGGGGTTATCTTTCTAGCATACGCCGCAGGAGATCAACATCTTCGCAGAATGCCGAATCTGCTTGCCGTAACTCTTCGACCTTCTTGACCGCATGCATCACCGTGGTGTGGTCCCGACCACCAAATTTTCGGCCAATTTCGGGCAAAGATCGCGACGTCAGCTGCTTCGCCAAATACATCGCTACTTGCCGTGGACGCGCCACAGCGCGAGCGCGACGGGCTGAATGCATATCAGCAATTCGAATATTGAAATGCTCCGAAACGCGCTTTTGAATTTCTTCAATCGTCACACGCCGATCATTGGCCCGCAGGATATCGTGAAGAACCTCCTGACAGGTCTCCAGGGTAATTTCGCGGCCCACAAGCTCAGAGTGCGCGACGACCCTGTTCAGGGCCCCTTCAAGCTCACGCACATTCGAGGTAATCCGGTGGGAAAGAAATTCTTTGACCTTTGCCGGGATTTCGACGCCCAGTCGTTCGGACTTTACATCGAGAATGCCCAACCGCAGCTCGAAACTTGTGGCATGGATGTCCGCGACCAGACCCCAACCGAGCCGTGAGCGCAGCCGTTCTTCCATGCCCTCCAAATCCGAGGGCGACTTGTCAGCCGAGATAACAACCTGCCGATTATTATCCACGAGATCGTTAAACGTATGGAAAAACTCTTCCTGGGTAGCTTCTTTGCCGTTGATGAACTGCACATCATCAATCATCAACACATCAACCGAGCGAAATGTTTCCTTAAAAGAAACTGTGTCTTTGAACCGCAAAGCACGGATGAAATGAAACATGAATTTCTCGGCCGACATATAAACTACACGCCTCTCAGGAAATTTTGCGCGCGTATGGTTAGCGATCGCATGCATCAGATGGGTTTTGCCAAGACCGACACCGCCATAGAGAAACAGCGGATTAAAGGAAGCCTCGTCAGAGTCCGCAACCCGGCGCGCCGCCGCATAGGCCAGCTCGTTTGGTTTACCAACGACAAAGTTCGAAAACGTGAAACGGGGGTCGATCGGCGCGCTGATCTCGGGACGCGATTCAGTCGCACCACTAGATGCAAAACCATTAGATCCATTGGCCTGCTGGGCAACAGCCGGCTTTTCAGCGGGCCTGTTCAGCGGACGCGTCGTCGGCGTCTGAACAAAGACATCGATAACATCAATGTCTTCATTTTCACCTACCCACAACTCACGCAGCCGGTCGCCATAATGGCTCACAACCCAGTCCCGCATAAAACGCGTCGGCACAGCAATCTTTGCGGTTCCGTCGATGACGGAAACCAGCGTTAACGGCTTCAACCAACTACGATAAGACGCGTCCCCAACTTCCGATCTTAACAGCCCTCGTACTCTTGCCCACTGAGCCGTAATCTTCGGATCAAGCCTTGGTCCCGGCATGCTTTTTTGTCCTCAGTCCCCAAACAATCCACGAAATTGTGGATCGCCTTATTTATTAGTTCATCTAAAAGCGGAAATCTTGGACACCGGGATCGACGGTATTGAAATGTGTCCGTTTTATTTAGTGCTTCCAGCCTCACTGTCTTTAATTTGGGCGCCAACCCAGAACTAGGCTTAGATTGAAAACAAAACAAATTTTATATTATACCAATCTAATCCATTACTTAAATTCAAAAGAAAACAGACGTTTTTTACTTAAATATTGCTATATCGATTCCATCAATAATAGCAAATCTAATTGGGGTAAGATTGGATAGCAAGCTGATCCAGCGACAAAAATTTAAAAAAAATTATTGACAATCTAACGACTGGCGAATCACGTCATCGAGTCAAGAACTTGCGCGAAAACCCTAAGTTTTTGGGGTATTGAAGCGCGCTATGTCTTTAAAAAACGGAATTGGCGGAATCAAAAAACCGCACCAGGCTGACCTAGTACGGCTTCCAATTTCAAACCCTCAAAGAGGGCGAAAATCAGGTGAGGGCGTTAACCCGAGCAGACAAGCGCGATACTTTACGCGACGCTGTATTCTTTTTAAGGATGCCCTTGGTGACACCACTCATCAATTCAGGCTCGGCGAGCTTAAACGCCCCTTCAGCGGCGGTGCGATCACCAGTATCAATCGCCATCTCGACGTTTTTGACAGCACTCCGAATCCGGCTGCGCCGGTCTCGGTTACGTTCGGTCCGACGTTCATTTTGACGGACACGCTTTTTTGCGGAACTTGTATTAGCCATATCTCTCAATCCTGCTTACTTGCAGCGGTCCGGGTTTGTATAGCGCGATACCTTTTGCGTCAAGCGTTTAGCATGCTTATCTGCAGGTTTATTAATGTATCACGATTTTCCAAACACCGGCTTTCGTTTCTCAACAAAGGCTGCCATGCCCTCGCGTTGATCCGGCGTGCCAAATGAAGCCTGAAACATACGCCTTTCATACCGCACGCCTTCAGCCAATGTTGTCTCATAAGCCCGGTTCACCACGTCTTTGACCATCATGGTTGCTGGGCGTGACATCGCGGCAATTTGTTGTGCCGTCGAGACCGCTTCCTCGATCAACTCCTCAGCAGGAATAATGCGGCTTACCAGGCCCGCTCTCTCGGCCTCGTCCGCCCCCATCATGCGACCGGTTAAGCACATCTCCATTGATTTCGACTTGCCAACCAGCCGGGTAAGCCTTTGTGACCCCCCAGCACCGGGCCATACGCCGATTTTGATCTCGGGCTGTCCGAACTGGGCTGTATCCGCGGCGAGAATGAAATCGCACATCATCGCGATCTCACAACCGCCGCCAAGAGCAAATCCCGCCACTGCCGCGATCACAGGCTTACGGCAGGCCGCAACCTGTTCCCAGCCATCGGTAATAAAGTCGTCAACGTAGGTATCAGGCCATGATTTTGACTGCATTTCCTTGATATCCGCCCCAGCAGCAAAGGCCTTTTCTGAGCCCGTCAGCACAATAGCGCCAACATCATCATCCTTCTCCATAGCCCGCAGGGCATCAGCCAACTCACCGACAAGGGCAATTGAAAGGGCATTTAGGGCGTCAGGCCGATTTAAGGTTATCAACCCAACATTGTCACGGATTTCGACAATTATTGTTTCATAGCTCATCAAGAGGCGTCCTTTTGGTTCTACATCTAGTTGGGGGTCAACGAAAATTGGGCGATTAGCGTATTTTTTTTGACGAGGACGGCCAGGCGTAGTCGTTCTCCCTCCCGCACCCAGTTGGAGGCGCCCGCTGCTTTCCAGCCAAGCTGGGGCAGGGTACGTGCATAAAACGCCACAACCTTCTTTGGCCGCGCTGCATTTCCAGAAGTGCCTTTTGCAGATACTTCGGCGATCCTGCCTTGGGGTGTTGAAAAGACCAATGCTGACCCTTTGACTTCAACGAGGCCAGCCATCAGGGGCAAGTCATCAATAACCGAGATAAATCCCTCAGCAGCTGTGGCTTTGCCGCTATTGAACGCAAAGACCGTCAAAAGCATCGTCAGTATGGGCAACGAAATAGCTCTGTTCATGGGCGCGATTTACCTCAGCGTTGGCAACTTGCACAGTAGAAAGTGGACCGGCCGGCCTGCACAATACGTTTCACCGGCTTCATACAAGTTGGGCATGCCTCGCCCTCACGTCCATAGACTTTAAAATTGTGCTGAAAATATCCCATCTCGCCCGTTGCGGTCACATGATCTCGTAATGTGGAACCGCCGGCCTCTATGGCATCACGCAAAACCTGTTTTGTTTCTGTTACCAACCGTTCAGCGCGTGTCGGGCCAACGGTGTGAGCACTCCGCCTAGGCGACACACCAGCCATAAAGAGCCCTTCACAGACATAAATATTGCCAAGCCCGGCGACGACGCGTTGATCCAATAACGCAGATTTAATGGGTGTTTTACGACCCTTAAGGCGGGCAGCAAGCATCGAACCATTAAAGTCATCGCCCAACGGCTCTGGGCCGATCAACGCAAGCAGGGGATGGGTAGACAGGCCATCTTCGGTCGACAGGTCCATCAAACCGAAACGACGCGGATCTGAAAACCGGATGACAGTGCCATTTCCAACGGCAAAAGTAATATGTTCATGCTTCCGGGCCGGAACCTCAGCTTCAGTTCCTTGCTCTATGACCATGCGCCCTGACATCCCCAGATGAGCCAAAACGACAGTCCCGTCATCGAGATGGATCAGCAGGTATTTTGCTCGTCGGGCGAGCTTGGTGATTGTCCGGCCCATCAAAGCCTCTGAGAAGTTCTCCGGCAGAGGCCGCCGTAAATCGGTACGCCGCACGACCACTTGATTGATTCTGCGGCCTTCCATGACTTTCGCCAATCCCCGGCGAACGGTTTCTACCTCTGGAAGCTCCGGCATTGTTCGTCTTACCCCCGTTGAATCATGCAGCTTTTGCCACACACCGAAGCTAGCGCGAATTCTCCGGCTAGGCTATTGTCGTTATATGGCAAATAGTTCCAAAAATGACGTCGAGGGCGACGTCGAAACCAACTTCGGCTTTCGACGGGTGCCAAAAAGTGAGCATGCGGGACTTGTCTCCAGCGTATTCGAGTCGGTCGCAGACCGTTATGACGTCATGAACGACTTAATGAGTGGCGGCCTGCATCGCCTATGGAAACAGGCTTTGATCGACTGGATTAATCCCCAACCAGGCATGCGACTGATTGATGTCGCGGGCGGGACCGGCGACGTCACTTTTAGATTTCTGGAGAATTTAGACAATTCTTCAGATGACAATACAGCGCACCAGGCGACAATATGCGACCCCAACAACGCTATGCTCAAGGTCGCGCAAACCAGGGCGCTCGATAAAGGCTTTGTGCGCGGTATTGAGTTTGTCGAAGCACCAGCAGAAGAGCTACCTCTTGAGAACCGTTCGGCCGATGTTTGCACAATCTCATTTGGCCTCAGAAACGTTACTGATCGCGTTGCCGGGCTTGCAGAAATGCATCGCATCCTCGATTTCGGCGGGCGTTTCTTTTGCCTCGAGTTCTCGCCAGCCGTCGCGCCTATTCTGGAACCTTTATACGAGACCTATTCAAACCGCGTTCTCCCCTGGCTGGGCGAACATGTCGCCGGTGACCGGGAAGCCTATGAGTATTTAGTTGAGAGCATCCGGCGGTTCCCTGAACCGGGGGCTCTTATCACGGAAATGGAGGCGGCTGGATTCAGTAAAATCCAGCACCGTACGATGTCTGGCGGGATCGTCGCGATCCACTCGGGTTGGCGCCTTTAGTCAGTATGCTTCGGACCCTTCGCAATCTTGGCCGCATCACGGGGATCGTACGAACGATCGCAAGACATGATGCCCTCTTTCTTCTCGCAGAGAGTAATACGCCCTTTTACGTAAAATCCGGCATTGCGCTCATCACGATTGGGGCGCGACCAACGTCAAAAATAGCAAGCCTCCGGAAAGGCGAAAAGCTAGCGTTAGCGCTCCAAATACTAGGCCCGGGTTTTATAAAACTTGGGCAGGCTCTTTCCGTGCGCTCCGACCTTGTTGGAGAGGAAATTGCTGACGACCTCGCAACCTTGCAGGATAGTTTACCGCCTTTCGAGACCAGCGCGGCCCGCCAGTCGATTGAAGATGAATTTGGTAAACCTCTCGACGAAATTTTTGCCTCTTTCGACAACACGGCTGTTGCCGCCGCCTCAATCGCACAGGTCCATTTCGCAACGACTACAGAAGATCTACCGGTCGCCGTCAAAATTTTGCGGCCCGGCATTGAAGCCGCTTTCGCGCGCGAACTCGATCTACTGCACTGGCTGTCAGAAATAGTTGAGCGGCATATTCCGCAAGCCCGACGATTACGGCCTATCGAGGTTATCGCCACGCTGTCAGAAACCGTTGCCATGGAAATGGATTTGCGGCTTGAAGCCGCCGCCGGTGACGAACTGCGCGCCAATTTTGAAGGCGACGAACGGTTCAACGTTCCGGCAATGGATTGGACGCGAACCGGCAGACGCGTTTTGACCTTAGAACGCGTCTCCGGCGTTCCGATTGACGAAGTCAGCACACTCGAAAATGCAGGGCACGATATCGAAGCACTGGTTGCCAACATGGCCCGGGCATTTTTTCTACAGGTCTTTCGGGATGGATTTTTTCATGCCGACCTTCATCGGGCAATCTGTTGGTCGAGGACGACGGGGCCATTCAAGCTGTTGATTTTGGCATTATGGGACGTCTCGACAAGCAGACGCGCTACTATCTCGCAGAGATGATGATCGGATTTTTAACGGCTGATTATGCCAAGGTCGCTGCTGTCCATTTCCGGGCGGGCTATGTGCCGTCCACTCAGTCCGAGGAAGCCTTTGCACAAGCAGCGCGCGCAATCGCGGAACCAATTTTAGGACTTCCCCTCAAGGATATTTCTCTCGCCCGTCTTTTGGCTCAGCTATTCACCATCACGGAACGGTTTGAGATGCAGACCCAGCCGCAATTGCTGCTCCTGCAAAAAACCATGCTTGTTGCTGAGGGTGTCGGGCGCCGGCTTCACCCTGATACGAATATGTGGGAATTGGCCAAACCCCTCATTGACGATTGGGTGGAGGATGCTCTGTCGCCCGAGGCAAAAACTGCAGAAGTTATGGCAGAAGCTGGTAGACTGATCGAACGGCTGCCGACGCTGATAACCGATATGAATGACAGTGTTTCAGCACTGACTCGCGATGGCCTCAGGCTGCACCCGGACACAGTCAATACCATGACAGGAGGCCGAAAGTCGGTTCGCTGGCGGTGGTGGGCAGCTGCCACAATAGCCATCGGGCTTCTTATTGCTGCCAACTAAAAGACAACCGCAACAAATTCCCATTTGATTTAGAGGTCTTTTTCATCGCAGACTTATCCCGTAACGGACCTTCTCAATCTTGACACACCTCACATTCAAGAAGAGGCGACATAAATAATGTCCAAAACTGGACGACACTTTAGGGAGAAAACTGGATGGAATTCAAAAAATCAATTTCATTTCTTGCAGCATTTTCATCGCTTGCAGCATTCGGTGGTAGTGCTATCGCCGACGACATTGCAAAATTCTATAAGGATAAAC
>CAJJCG010000022.1 GCA_905182615.1 Alphaproteobacteria bacterium UBA2964
GCGCTAACCCGGCAATTACTGTAACAAGGATTTTCCAGCGCATATCTGACGTCCCTCTCATGAACATATTTTCTTAGAAAGCATAAGCCTATTCATCGATTGAATAAAGGCTTGTTCACCTTTCAAAGCAGGCCTTCTTCCAAGTACTCAATCAGATTTCAAATCACAAACCAGCTATCGTTTAAGCGGCGACCAAGCAGGATCAGATCCCGCAGTCGGCGTCTTGATCTCACGCTCGTTGAATCCGGTTAGATCCACCGAAAACAGTTTTGGCTGCCCGCCGCCGGCACCAGCGCGCCGTTGACGGAAAAACATCAACACACGTCCATTTGGTGACCATGTGGGCCCTTCGACCAAGAAGCCTTTCGCCAGGAGCCGTTCACCGCTGCCATTCGGCCGCATAACACCGATATAAAACTGTCCCTGGGTGATTTTTGTAAACGCAATAAGATCACCCCGCGGCGACCAAACCGGTGTCGCGTATCGTCCCTTCCCAAAGCTAATCCTCTTTGGATTGCCACCGTCCGAATCCATCACATATATTTGCTGCCGCCCGCCACGATCAGAATTGAAGACGACCCGTCTGGCATCAGGCGAAAAAGAGGGCGATGTATCGATAGAAGGGTGGCTGGTCAGTCGACTAACTCTCCGCGTTGGCAAATCCATGACAAAAATATCGGAGTTGCCATCTTGTGCCATCGACATGATTACGCGTTTGCCGCTTGGCGAAAAACGCGGCGCAAATGTCATCCCCGGAAAATCACCCAATGCCTCACGCTGTCCGGTATCTATGTTAAAGATATAGACCCGCGGTTTCCCTCGCCGATATTCGAGATAGGTAATTTCCTGAGCTGTCGGCGAAAAGCGAGGAGTCAGAACGAGTTCGGCACCACTCGTCAGATAGCGGTGGTTTGCGCCATCTTGATCCATAATCGCGAGTCTTTTTACCCGTTTCACGGCTGGTCCCGATTCCGCGACATACACCACCCGCGTATCGAAATATCCAAGCTCGCCGGTAATCCTCTTATAAATCGCATCAGCGATGATATGAGCAATTTGCCGCCAATTCCGTGGCTCCGTATCCGTCCGCAAGCCAACAAGCTGCTGGCCAGCGAAGACATCCCATAACCTGAATTCAACGCGTAACTGCCCATTCGGTCTTACTTCGGTGCTACCGACAACCAGCGCCTGCGCATTAATTTGCCGCCACGACGGAAATTTAGGACGAATTCGGAGGGAGCTCCGAGCCTGAATAAAGGCCTTGCGATCAATGAGCCGGAATAAACCGGACTGCTCAAGATCGGCGGACACCACAGCCGCTATATCGCGTCCTAATGTTTGGGCTTGTTTTCCACTACCAAAGAAATCCGGAAGCGCAATTGGAAGAGGCTCAATTTTGCCACTGGTAATATCGACCTTAAGGTCGGCACGTGCTGGGGTTACGCCCTTCATCATGACAGTTACGGACAAAGCAAATAGCAACGGAACAACCCAGAAACGGACGTTTTGTTTAATATTCCTCATCATCTCACATTAGCTCAAATTTGACGCTATGGACCCAGCGCTTCGCTGGGGTCGAAATTGAACGTAATGTCCTTCCATATTTCATACTGGCCATAAGGTAACCGCAAAGGGCTGCAACGTGGGTTCAAAAGTGCGCGAACAGCACTTTCTGCCACGACCCGGAACGATTGATCGCTGCGAAACCGCTTTGTATCGATAACCCGCGGATTGCCATGTAAAGATCCATCGCGGTTGAGACGGATGCGAACCCCGATTTTCATTTTCTGCGCATTCTTGGCGCCGCCGGGGATATTCCAACAGGGAACAATCTGTTGCCGTACTTTCTTGGACAATTCGTTCTCGACCTGACGGCGCGCGAAAGCAGATTGAATGGGCTTCGGTTGCAGCTTGACGATCTTTGGCGTCTTTTTGGCAACCTTGGGAGCCGGCTTTTTGCGCTTGGTCAAATCCTTGAGCAATTTCCGAAACTCGTCGGGCGGCGGCGGTTTGCGCTTCGGCTTGGGTGCAACCCGCGCGACCTTTGCCGGTTTCTTCGGCTTGGCCATTTTCGCCACTTTGGGCTTCGGTTTTGGTTTGGGCTTCGGCTTCACCTTCGGTGGAGGCGGCACCGGCTCTGGTGCGAGCTCCGGCATCGCCATTGGCGGTGGTGGCGGTACGGTCGAATCTGCTGGCGGCGGCGGTGGTGATGGTGTCGGGACAACCGGTTCGGGTTGGGCTAATGTTTTGGGCACTGGTTTTTGCGGCACCTGCTCCGGCATTACGATCTCGACAGCCATCGTTGGGCTGCTTTCTATTTGGGGGGGATCGAAAAAAATTGGCAGCCCAAAATAGGCGACGGCGACCACAAAAACGTGCAGAATTGCCGAAATGATAACAGCACGTTTCATACCTCACCGCGCGCCCTGACTGGCCTTCTTGCTGAGCACCTGCGTGATCAGCGCAACCTTGTTAAAACCTGCCTGATTGAGAGCACCCATTACCGACATGACCCGCCCATAGGCGATGGCCTGATCACCGCGCAAAAAGATTCGCGCATCCTTTTTATTTTCTGTGATCGCCGTAAGGCGCGGTATCAACTGATCCAGCTTTATTTCTGTGTCTTGGAGAAATACACCGCCATCACTGTTGACGCTTATGACCAACGGCTCATCCTGGCCAACAATTCGGTTGGCCGACGTTTCAGGCAGATCAACAGCAACACCAACAGTCAATAAGGGCGCTGTTACCATAAAGACGATAAGAAGCACCAACATAACATCAACAAACGGAGTCACATTGATGTCACTCATCGGCGCGCGGCGATAACTTCTACCCGGTAATCCTGAACCACCGCTCCGTCCTGAACCGACATTCATCGCCATGATCAGTCAGACTCCTCAAACTGTCGCGACAGAATGGCACTAAATTCATTGCCAAATGCTTCCAACCGAGCTGCGTATCGTCCCAGATCAGTGGATAATTTGTTATAAGCAACAACTGCCGGAATTGCGGCAACGAGGCCCAGCGCCGTCGCAAACAAGGCCTCAGCGATGCCCGGTGCGACAACCGCCAAAGAGGTGTCTTTGGATTGGGCAATGGCATTAAAACTGTTCATGATTCCCCAGACGGTTCCGAACAATCCAATAAAAGGTGCTGTCGAACCGACGGTCGCCAGGAACGACATATGGCGTTCTAACCCTTCCATTTCGCGGCCCATGGTCACCTGCATGACCCGGTCAATACGCTGCGTAAGACTAGCTTTTTGAAAAGTTTCCGACAGGCCTTTCGACGCTGATCGTCGCCATTCCCGCATCGCGGCAGTAAAAACAGACGACATTGGCTCTTTTGGACGGTTATCTATTCGGTCGTAAAGGTCTTCCAACGACCCGCCAGACCAAAAGGCTTCTTCGAACTCTTCCGCTTGTCCCCATAACCGGCGCATACGGAGCAGTTTTTCAAAAATTATTGCCCAACACCAAAATGAGGCAAGGACCAGAATGATCATTACCAACTTGACGATTATATCGGCCTGGAGAAACAATCCCCATATCGAAAGGTCATGTGCCACCGACCCAGCTATGGCCGCGGAGGCTACCGCTGTTTGTTCCATATCTCGATTCCGTTCTTACTGTTTCGAGTTCTTAATTGCCAAAAGTGGCAAAAATACGTCACGTAATTCACATGGCAAACGTTTAGGTTTTCCGGCATCGCCGACACAGGCCAGACGAACATGAAGTCGCGCGATCTCGTCACCCCCACGTCTTATTATTTGTTCAATCCATAAACTCGCTGCTTCGACTTCAACATTACCACTGTAAATTTCGAGAGCATCATCAAGATAAGCCGGTTTCATATAGTCAACCTCACAGCGCCGAACCGCAAACATCAAGCCATCTGCTGACATCATCTTGGCATGCAGATAACCGATACAACGTAACATTTCCGTGCGGGCCCGTTCGGCATATCGGAGATAGTTTGCGTAATAGACAATTCCTCCACTATCCGTGTCTTCAAAATAGACCCTAACCGGATAGACATGAGTTCCATTCTCGATCACACCTACGTCAGGAGTCGCCATGGTCATCGTCCGGCTCCATGTCGCTAACTTCTGTTGCTATCAATTCGAGCTGGGAAATCACCTCTTTGTCCGCTTTCAAACCGATATGTTCAAACCCGCGCGCGGTCACGACGCGACCGCGCGGTGTGCGCTGGACGAGCGCTTGCTGAATAAGAAACGGCTCGATCACCTCTTCAATTGCATCCCGTTGTTCGGACAATGCCGCCGCCAACGTCTCCACCCCGACCGGCCCGCCACCATAGTTTTCGCAGATAATCCGGAGATACCGGCGGTCCATCGCATCAAGACCAAGGGCATCGACCTCCAGGCGATTGAGGGCTGCATCCGCAATGGCGGCGTCGACCGGGCCATTTTTGCCGACGACCGCAAAATCACGCACCCGGCGTAACAACCGCCCCGCGACACGAGGGGTGCCACGGGCTCGCCGAGCAATCTCGCCCGCGCCCCCATCGGTAAGCTCGAGGTCTAAAAGGTTAGCAGCGCGTCGAACGATGCTCTCAAGTTCTTCGGCACTGTAAAAATTGAGCCGCAGTGGAATTCCAAACCGTTCACGCAATGGTGTCGTTAGCAGACCCGACCGGGTTGTCGCCCCGACCAGCGTAAAGGGCTGCAAGTCAATTCTGACCGATCTCGCCGCTGGACCTTCGCCGATCACAAGATCCAGTTTGTAATCCTCAATTGCCGGATAAAGAATTTCTTCGACAATCGGGGAAAGACGATGAATCTCATCAATAAACAGGACGTCATTTGCTTCTAGATTGGTAAGGATCGCCGCCAGATCTCCTGCTTTGGCAATCACTGGCCCTGATGTCATGCGAAAACCAACACCGAGTTCTCTAGCAACAATCTGAGCGAGTGTCGTTTTGCCGAGACCGGGTGGGCCATAAAACAGGACATGATCAAGCGCCTCGCCACGTGTCTTTGCCGCATTGATAAAGACACTTAAATTTTCGCGCAACTGTAGCTGCCCGACAAAGTCATTGAGAGTTTGTGGGCGCAAGGATACATCGGTGGCGTCACCTTGCTTGGATTCAGGGGCGACAATGCGTTCTTCTGTCACGCACTGAGCTCCTGCAATCCGGCTTTTACGAGCGCTTCAACACTGGATTCCTCACCAAGTGCCTGCGCCGCCTGAGACACCGCACCAAAGGCGGCACTACGCCCATAACCAAGATTGACGAGCGCCGAGACAGCATCCGATACAGCGCCCGCCTCTTCGGTCGCTTTGCCGCCAAAATCAACATGGCGTACAACACTAAGCTCCGCCGCTTTTTCACGTAGCTCGGCAAGAAGCCGAACCGCCAGCCGAGGGCCAACACCCGGCGCCCTGGTGAGCGCAGCCTTATCTTCCGCTATCATCGCGTTCGCCAGCTCATCCGGCGCCAAGGTGCCAAGGATAGCCAGCGCCACTTTTGCCCCGACTCCCTGCACTGTGGTCAGCAGCTTAAACCAGTCGCGTTCCGACTGATCAGCGAAGCCATAGAGATGAATATGATCTTCACGCACATGAGTTTCGACTGAGACTGAAACCGGATCGCCTGCCCGACCGAACGCGCCGAGAGTGCGTGACGAACAGAACACCAGATAGCCAACACCAGCCACATCGATGATAGCGCCGTCATCCCCAATCGAGTCCAATACGCCTGTTAGCTTGGCAATCATTCCAAAAATTCCTATTTCGCGGGCGTAGCGGCATGAACAACCTGCACGCCAGAAGCCCAGCGAGCACGATTGCCGCGATGGTGCGCATGACAAACAGCGACACCGAGCGCGTCAGCAGCGTCCGCGCTGTCAATTAAAGCGCCGGGCAACAAAGTACGAACCATCATTTCGACTTGATTTTTGCCCGCATGACCCGCACCGACCAGAGATTTTTTGATAACATTTGCAGGATATTCACTGACTGGAATATCCGCCATCGCGGGAGCCAGTAAGACAACCCCACGAGCCTGTCCGAGTTTTAACGTTGATTTGGGGTTTCGATTCACAAAGGTTTCTTCCACAGCCGCTTCATCGGGGCGATAAGTTTCCATGATCGAGTTTAAGACGCGATACAAAGTCGCCAGCCGTTCCGCGAGAGACATTTTCGTAGGCACCTTGACAGTACCGGCAGCAACAAACGTCAGATTGTTGCCGTCAACATCTATGACGCCCCATCCCGTTGCCCGCAGACCAGGATCCAGCCCAATAAGCTTCATCAAATCCCTTTCACCGCCCCCGCTTACTCAGCAAGAGTGGCCATTACCGCATCATCGATCTCGTAATTTGCGGAAACCGACCGCACGTCGTCATTGTCATCCAGCGTCTCAAGCAACTTGAACAGCGTTTGCACGTGATCTTCACCTACCGGCACAATCACCTGTGGTTTCCACTGAAGCTCGACCAGTTGCGGTGTATCAAACTTTGCCTCGAGCGCTTCGCGGACGGCATGTAAATCATCGGGTTCACAGACTACATCGTGGCTTTCTTCCGAAGAAACAACATCTGTTGCACCGGCCTCCAGCGCCGCCCCAAACATTTCATCGGCGCTCGTAACATCCGCCGGGTAGCCGACAGCACCAATGCGATCAAACTGAAAACTGACGCTATTGGTCTCCCCAAGAGAACCGCCATGCTTTGTAAAAGCTGCCCGCACTTCGCTCGCCGTTCGATTGCGATTATCTGTCAACGTCTCGACAATGACGGCGACACCACTAGGGCCATAGCCTTCATACCTAATTTCTTCAAACGCCTCCCCATCGGCTAAACCAGCGCCACGTTTAATCGCCCGATCGATATTATCCTTTGGCATATTGACAGCTTTTGCCGCCGTCACTGCCGTCTTAAGAGCAGGATTCATCTCGACATCTGGCAAACCACTCCGCGCGGCCACCTGAATTTCGCGAATATGTTTGGAGAATACCTTGGCGCGCTTTTTATCCTGCGCACCTTTCCGGTACATAATGTTTTTAAATTGAGAATGTCCGGCCATGATCGCCTTGGTCCGATGCTAAAGAAGAAAATTATACTATATATAGCGGTTTAAAGCACATAGACCCCATTTTCTAGTCACTAAATCGCCATTGCGGCCGAAAAATCGGGATTTATGGCGAAAAATCAGTGAGAAAACCGATCTTACAGGCCCGAATAATTTAATTACGTCATCTCGGGCGTTGGTGCGAGGCGGCCGCCGCGTCGAAATGGCGTAATATTCGTCGCAAGACCTGTCTCATCATCAGTATCAATAACAACGCCACATATAGTGGCTTCACCCTGTGCCGCTTCAAGCCGAGGGGCAGGTACCTTCTTACGAAAACGGGCGATTGACGCTTCCTTTTTCATGCCAATGACCGAGTCATAGTCACCGCACATACCGAGATCGGTGATATAGCCTGTTCCGCCCGGCAACACCTGATGATCTGCCGTTGGGATATGAGAATGCGTGCCAACGACTGCAGAGACACGGCCGTCCAGCGTATGACCCATCGCAACTTTTTCGCTTGTCGCCTCGCCGTGAAAATCAACAACGATCGCCGCGATATCACCGCCCATTTTTTTATTAAGCATCGCCCGGTCCATCCCTGAGAAAGGATCATCCAAAGACGGCATAAACAAAAGCCCCATAAAATGGAGAACGAGAACTTTGCGTCCCGCGCCATCTTCATAGAGCCCCATGCCCGTGCCGGGCGTCCCTTCGGGATAGTTGTGTGGCCGCAACAATCGTTTCTCTTTATCGAAATGGGGGATGATATCTTTCTGATCCCAGGCATGATTGCCGGTTGTCACAACATCAGCGCCAGCGGCCAAGAACTGATTGCAGATTTTGGGCGTGATACCAAACCCGCCCGCAGCGTTTTCGCCGTTTACGACAACGAAATCCAGAGCTAATTCGTGCCGGAGATGCGGCAACGCCTCGCACACCGCACGCCGTCCACTTCGACCAACAACATCGCCCAAAATAAGAATTCTCATTCAGCTACTTTCTCATCCAAATTCTGTCAGGAGGGCCCAAAGCGCGTGAAGCCCTGCTCTGTAATCAACCAATCAAGTCTGGCATCACCTTCATCCTGCGGTACGACAGGAACCCTTTGTGCATCATATGCAACACCCACCGCGACCACCGGACCTTCTCTGCCCTGGCGTCGTTGGAGAAGGGTCCGATCATAATACCCGCCACCGTAACCAAGCCGGTTCCCGTCACCATCTACTGCCAACAAAGGAACCAATATAACGTCAGGAGTCAAAGTAGGCTGATCAGAATTTGGCTCGGCGACACCAAAGGAGGCCTCTTCCAGTACATCACCCGACTGCCAACGACGAAACGACAACGGTGCATCCTTTGCGCCCATAACTGGTAAGGCACATCGTACCCCCTCTTCATGGAAGCCGGCGATCAATTTTCGTGTATCGAGTTCATCGCGCATCGGCCAATAGGCCGAAACAATTGAACCGCGCTCTATCGCCAGTCCGGCATCGCGAGCCCTTTGGAGTTGATCACAAATTTCCGTCGCGGCAGCACGACCATGATCACGATGCGCGGCAGTTCTGACGGAACGCACATTTTGGGCCAGCGCCCGCTTTGCCTCATCAATTCGGGAAGGCGCCAATTAGACCATCTTCTTTCTAAGTCTCAGACTTCGGAAATTCAGGTGATGCCGCGTTAGCCGGTCAACGTGTCAACCTCTAAGGCCCGCGTAAGCAGGTGGGCGCCATATACTGAGACCAGGGCCCCGGCAGGGACAGCTCCCTAGAAGATATTATTGGCCAAAGGGTAGTATATGTATCTCGAACCACGCAGCATCGAGATTAATTTAAGCTGGCTCCAGCGTCTCTGCAATCAATTCTATGCGTTGAGCCAACGCCTCTGTCGTTTGGGCAAGAACCTGTTCGGCCTCTGCCGCGGCATCAACCGCGCCATTATCATCAACAGAATTCAAATTCGAGAAGGTTTCAGACAGCTCATCTGAAATTAATAAGCTCGCCATCACCAGCAATCGCGCGTCACCAACCTGACCGACCGACGCCACAAGTTCCTGTATCCGCTGATCGACAAAAGCAGCGAGTTGGAGCAAATGATCTTCCTGCCCGTCATCACAAGCTATGCGGTAAGATTTGCCATTTATCGCGACGTCAACCTGCGCCATTGCTCTCACCCAAAATTGTGCGCAACCGCTCTATCGCAGAGTCCAAGCGCGCCGAAACATCCTTCGTATTGCTTTCAAGCTCATTGCAGCGCTGCCGCAAGGCGGTTAGCTCGCCCTCGACCTGCGCCGCCGTGGAGTTACCGCCGACCCGCTGAGAGGCCTCCTCCAACCGTCCGAGGGCGCTTTCCAGACGCTCCTGTGCTTCTTCAAGCTGTCCCATTCCCGCTTGTCTCGTCCAATACGTCAAAGATGAAGAGTAGTGAATGAGAATAGGATGCTGGTTGCGCGAGCGTCAACCACGCTCGTCAGAACATGCCGTATATGGCACACTGACGGGATGCCAAAGAAGACCAAATCGAAATCATCAAAGAAGAAAGTTCAGCGGATCGTCATTCATGGAATCGACCACGCACGTGCAGCGTGTCAGGCCGCCCTATCCAGTGACAGCGCCGCACATATAACCCTGGAACTCTGGAGTGCGCGAAGTGCCGCTGGCTCCCTTGGCCCAGGGTGGTTTGGTAACATCGCAGAAATTGTCCAAAAAGAATTTCCAGACCTTGCGATCATTTGCGTCCTGGATTGTGGCGATGCGCCAGGCAATGCCCTCGCCGCCTTACGCCATGGGATTAACTGTATCTATATCTCTGCACCCTCGGCAGTTGCTGATAAAATCAGAGCCATTGCTCTTAAGACAAAAGCAGATGTCCGGACGCGTCGTCCCTCAATGCTCGACCTGATGGACTATTCTGACCCGTCAGATATCTTACCGGCACATTTTTCGTGAAATGCGCTTGAGTCGTTCCCTCCTGCAACCGATTCACGTATAAGCAAGAAACAGGTTTGCGAAGATAACGAGGACAAGATGACCAAGGTTACGCAGCGCGTTAAAAAGATTCTGGCTGGATATGAATCAGACAATCCCGGGACCAAAGGAAACCTGGCACGGATTCTGATGCAAGGAAAGCTGGGCGGTACTGGCAAGATGCTTATTCTGCCAGTTGATCAAGGATTTGAACATGGTCCGGCACGCAGCTTTGCGCCTAACCCCGCAGGTTACGATCCGCACTATCACTATCAATTGGCGGTCGACGCTGGTCTCTCCGCCTTCGCCGCCCCCCTCGGTATGCTCGAAGCCGGTGCCGATAGTTTTGCCGGCGCGATCCCAACCATTCTGAAATGCAACAGCGCGAACTCACTGTCCTCGAATAAAGACCAAGCGGTCACGGCCTCGGTTTCTGATGCTCTCCGCCTCGGCTGCGCCGCGATTGGCTTTACGATCTACCCGGGCTCTGAAGATCAATACGAACTGATTGAAGAAATTCGGGAACTCGCCGAAGAAGCTAAATCAGTCGGCTTGGCAGTCGTTGTTTGGTCTTACCCTCGCGGCGGCATGATCACCAAAGAAGCTGAAACAGCGATGGATGTCTGCGCCTATGCAGCGCACCTCGCCTGCCTGATCGGCGCTCACGTCATCAAGGTTAAACCACCAACAGATGCGATGTTCCTGGAGGCCGCTAAAAATGTCTACACCGCGCATAAGATCGATGTTTCTACATTGACTGCCCGGATCAGCCATGTTGTGCAGAGCTGCTTCGCGGGCCGCCGAATCGTCGTGTTCTCAGGTGGCGAAGCCAAGGATCTCGACGGCATCTATAACGAAGCTCGCGCCATCCGTGATGGCGGTGGTAATGGCTCGATCATTGGGCGGAATACTTTCCAGCGACCCCGTGAAGAGGCGCTGGCGATGCTCGACTCAATCGTCAAAATTTATCAAGGCAAGTTCTGAGCCGGATGGCAAATAAAGACGACCGGCTTCGCTGCCGGCTTTACTTGATTACGCCACCGGATGTTTACGGCGACGCGTTGTCACCGTTTGCCGATGCTCTCGCAGCGGCCCTCGATGGTGGCGATGTCGCAAGCGTACAGCTTCGGATCAAGGACGTGGATGATGACGTCATTCTCGATGTTGCAGACCGGTTGCGGCCCATCTGCCATGACCATGATGTCGCCTTGATTATGAACGACCGCGCTGATCTTGCCGCCAAAGCCGATTGCGATGGTGTGCATGTTGGCCAAACCGACACTCCCTATGGTGAAGCGCGTGCCTTGCTAGGCGACGACGCCATCGTCGGCGTAACCTGTCATGTCTCGACACACCTTGCGATGGAGGCCGGGGAAGCCGGCGCCGACTACATTGCTTTCGGCGCTTTTTTCGACAGCACGACCAAGCAGCGCAAGCATGTTGCTGAGACAGAACTATTAGAACAATGGCAGGAAAGCATGCTTGTTCCCTGCGTGGCGATCGGCGGCATATCTGTTGAAAATTGTAGCCCCATCGTCGAAGCCGGCGCCGATTTTATTGCTGTCGCTGCCGGTGTCTGGGCCTATCCGGATGGACCCGGCGCTGCCGTTAAAGCTTTCAACAATATTTTCAATGAGGTTGCGGCAGCTCGACAGAGCTAAGCGGCAACCCAGTCAGGGTATCGCGCCCTTCAGGCAAGGGCTTCGCCCTCAATCGTTACCCGGCGCAACGTACGACGTTGTTCGCGTGGCCAATCAGTCCGAGCGTGAAGGCAAGAAAGATTGTCCCAGATAATGATGTCACCGGGCCGCCAAACATGCTCATAAAAATTGTCAGGTGCTTCAACGATGTCCGCCACTTGGTTGATCAAGGCGCGGCTTTCGTCATCGCTGTAGCCTTCAATTCGCATCGACATCAATCGACTGATATAGACGGCTTTGCGGCCAGTATCCGGATTGGTCACAAAAACCGGCTGCCAGTAATGCAATAGATTTTCCAGCGGCTGATCAAGGCTGCCAGGCTCGGTTTTTGTATAGTCATACATCTGCAAAACCTTGCGGCCTTCCAGTTTCTGGCTCAGCGCCTCGGGTAGCAGATCATAGCCATTATAAAGGCTGGCGAATTTGGTATGGCCACCCTCTGAGGGAATTTCCACCGCATAAAGGAATGACGCTCTATGCGGTTTCTCGACATAGCATTTGTCGGTGTGGAACCACATCTCGCCATCACCCAGCGAGCCCACAGGCTTGCCCTCGTCATCGAGCTCATTAGTAACGAGCTGCATCGGATTGTCTGGGTCAGCACGAAAGCCGCGCTTTTCAACAGGCGGCTTTATACGTGCCGCAACCTCGCCGTAAATCCGGGCATAGGCAAATTGTTCATCGTCGGTGAGGTCTTGATTCCGGACCAACAGGATACTGTTCTCGGCCCACGCCTGTCGAAGTGCGTAACCGATGGTTGGATCAATCGGCTGGGAAACATCGAGACCACGAACTTCGATGCCAATCGTGGTCGATAAAGCCACAAGGTTAAGACCCAATTCGCCGTCACGCATCGTGCCCCCTTTTAAATTTCGCAGCATTACGAATAACCGGAGCAATTATGATGACAATTTGTGTAAAGCCGCAAGCCATCAACCGACGATCGTCGTTTTCGTAAGCGATGCGCCCACGGTTATAAATAAACGAACATCACCTTTCTGGTCTACCGTGTCCGCTTCTAGCCAAGAAAAAACATTGCCCACCTCATCGGAACGGGTGCTGTAAAACGATTTTGCATTTTGATTTCCCGCAAAGCCGAGGTCCAAATTTGTTTAATTGTAACTAGTCTGCTAACGTCCCTCCGACACCAAGGGTGACTCGGTCGCAATAATTTGATGTTCATCCTGGCGTGCGACGTGTCGGGGGCGGAAGTCCTCGCTGCAATGCGGACAATAAGAATAAGAAAAACGCGTCGTTGACTTCCGGCACATGTCGGAGGGGGTACCGTCAAAAAAACCGAAAAACAGGCCAGATCGGACGTGATGTCCGTGATTGGAAAATCGCGTTTTAAGCGATGCCTGCATCGCAATGACGGGAGAGAATATCGTGTCGAACATTTTGGAACAGGACTTTGGCAAAGAACCTCTAAAAATCCGCGATACCGAACATTATCAAAAAGAATATGTCCAACAATTCGTAGAGAAATGGGACGATTTGATCGATTGGGAGGCGCGAGCCAAGAGCGAAGGCCGCTTCTTTGTCGAAATCCTCAAAGGGCGTGAGAAAGTGAAAATTCTCGATGTCGCTACCGGCACCGGGTTTCATTCGGTTCAGCTTCTCAAGGCCGGCTTCGATGTCACCAGCGCCGACGGCAATACGGAGATGCTGACCAAGGCCTTTGAAAACGCCCGCAACCGCAATTTGATGCTGCAAACAGTTCATGCTGATTGGCGATGGCTGAACAAAGACGTGCACGGCAAGTATGACGCCATCGTTTGTCTGGGGAATTCATTTACCCATCTGTTCGATGAAGGAGACCGGCGCCGGGCACTCGCCGAGTTTTATGCCGCGCTGAAATATGACGGGATACTGATCCTTGATCAGCGGAATTACGATTCAATCCTCGATGAAGGATTTAGTTCGAAACACACTTATTACTATTGCGGCGATCAGGTAACTGCCGAACCCGAACATGTCGACGACTCGCTGGCGCGTTTTCGGTATTCATTCCCCGACGGCTCCAAGTTCCATCTCAACATGTTCCCACTCCGCAAGGCCTATATGCGGAGCCTCCTGAAAGAGAGCGGCTTCCAGCAGATCAAGACTTATGGAGACTTCCAGGAAACCTATCAGGAGAACGACCCTGATTTCTTCGTTCATGTTGCAGAGAAGACCTACGATGACGACTAAAAGTGAAGCCGTCGAACGGGCGGAGGCTTATTACGACAGCGGCGAAGCGGATGCGTTTTACCAAACCATCTGGGGCGGGCAGGACATTCATATCGGTTTATATGCCGATGAAGTAGAGCCCATTGCCGATGCCAGCCGACGCACTGTTGAGACCATGGCGACACAATTGGTCGGCGTAGACGCCAATTCACGCATTCTTGATCTGGGCGCGGGCTATGGTGGCTCTGCTCGCTTTCTTGCGGAGCGCTTCGGCTGCCGGGCGACTTGCCTTAATCTCAGCGAAACGCAGAACGATCTTAACCGGCAACTGACGGCCGATGCGGAGCTCACTGATTTAGTCAGCGTAGTTTACGGTGATTTCGAGAATATCCCCGAGCCAGATGATAGTTTTGATATTGTTTGGTCGCAGGATGCGATCCTGCACAGCGGCAACCGGACCCGCGTCCTTGATGAAGTCCGCCGAGTTCTGGTTAGTGACGGGCAGTTTATCTTTACCGACCCCATGCAGTCGGAGAATTGCCCTGATGGCGTGCTGCAACCCATTCTCGACCGCATTCAGCTTTCGACGCTAGGCTCGTTCAGCTTTTACCGTGACGAGCTTAGCGCCCGTAATTTTGAAGAGACCAAAACCGAGGACCTGACCGATCAGCTTCGCATGCATTACTGGCGTGTGGGTCAGGCCCTGAAGGATCGCTATGAAGAAGCAGTCACGCTATCAGGACAAATCTACGTGGATAATATGATCAAAGGCCTCCAGCGCTGGGTTGATGGCGCCGATCGTGGTTATCTCTCCTGGGGCATTATGGATTACCGTTTAACTGCCTAAAGCGAGACGTTCGAAGAGTTAGAGGAGGCTACAGCCAGACAGGATTTTTTAGATCGTTATAATTGTTCGCATGTTCCCCAATCTGATTTGAATTGGGATTCTGAAGCAGAAATGGTTAACAGGCCGTGACTACCGGTGCCCAAAGAACATCTTCTATTCTTTCTACCCCAGCGCACAGCATGACCAACCGGTCAAACCCAAGGGCAATTCCAGAGGCTTCAGGCATACCCGACGCCAACGCATCGAGGAAATCCTCGTCAATCGGATAGCTGTATCCAGCAATATTCTGCTTCCACACGACTTCAGCTTCAAACCGGCGACGCTGCTCAATGGTATCCGTCAACTCGCCAAATCCGTTTGCCAACTCCACCCCACAAACAAAAACTTCGAACCGCTCCGCGACACGTTCATCATGGGGGCTTTGCCGGGCCAATGCAGCCATCGATAACGGCCAGTCATATAAGACCGTCGGCGCCTCAATGCCGAGATTGGGTTCGATTTTCTCCAGAATCAGCCGAAAAAAAGTCTCGTCCCATCGGTCGTCAGGGTCGACTCGAATGCCAGTACGACGCGCCTCAGCAAGCAATAGCGCCGAATCCGGGTTTAAAGGATCAGGCGCCGTCGCCAAAATATCGATGCCGCAATATTGCTCGAAAGCCTCCGCAACACTTAGATACTGCCAGGCCGCCAGCGGATCGCACTCCAAGCCCCGCCACTTAAACTGTTTTGGTTCCGAATTGGGGTAGGAATGCAAAACTGCGCTTTTGACCAAATCTTCACAATCCTTGGCAATATCACGCCATCCCGCATCAGCCAGGTACCACTCCAACATTGTGAACTCTGGATGATGTGTGCTGGAGCGTTCGCCATTGCGCCATACCCGCGCTAGCTGAAAGATCTTCTCCATCCCTCCGGCCAACAGCTTTTTCATCGCGAATTCAGGGGAGGTGTGGAGGTAAAGCGTGCGAGCATCAACTTCCGCAAAAGGCTCGAAGAGCTGTGTCGCAAATGCCGTAAGATGTGGCTCCATTCCAGGCGAAACTTGAAGTGCAGGTGTTTCGACCTCGACAAAACCGCGCGCGGCAAAAAACTGCCGAGTCGCCACGGCGATGTGATTCCTAATCATCAAGGCCGGCAAGCGTTCTGCCAAGACCTCTCTCTGCCACCATCGTTTTGAGACAGAACTACCGGGGGATTGCTTACCGGTTGACGGGGTGTCATTCATGGCACTGGTCCAGACTATTCGCCGCGGGACACGTTCCCGATGGCGTAAAATTTGCGGAGCGCACACCATGAAGCCGGCCAGAAACCTTGTCCAGAGCTTGCAGCCTCAAGCCATCACATCACCAGAAAGTTTGTTAAATGCAGGGCTCATCCCACCCGATCATTTGGCCGCTGTATCGGAAGCCAGCGCAACCCTCCCTATAAGCATCACATCTCATATCGCGGGATTGATTGACCCTGCATTACCTGACAGCCCTATCGCCAAACAGTTCGTCCCAGCAGGCCTCGAAAACAACAAGCAGGACGGAGAGCTCGCTGACCCGATTGGCGATATTCCGCACAGCCCGATTGCCGGAATCGTTCACCGCTACCCGGACCGCGTGTTGCTAACGCCGGTGCTCACCTGCCCGGTCTATTGCCGGTTTTGTTTCCGCCGCGAGGCTGTTGGAGATGGCTTGCTTACCGGAACGGATCTGGATGCCGCCCTCGATTATATCCGAAACCATGCCGAAATTTGGGAGGTCATCCTGTCAGGCGGTGACCCCTTGATCATGTCACCACGACGGTTGACCCAGATCATCGACGCGTTAGATAAAATTGATCATGTCGCGGTCATCCGAATTCATACGCGTGTCCCCGTTGTTGACCCGATCCGCATCACTGATTCACTGGTCACCGCCTTAAAACGTAAAACGCCGGTCTATATTGTGTTACATTGCAATCACGCCGACGAACTAGTCCTTGAAGCGGAACAAGCGATCGCCACGCTGGTCGACCATGGCTTCCCTATGCTCAGCCAATCGGTTCTCCTGAAGGGAATCAATGACGATCCGGAAGTTATGGCAGCTCTGATGAAAAAACTCGTGAGCAGCCGGGTGAAACCCTACTACCTGCATCATGGCGATAAAGCGCAAGGAACCAGCCATTTTCGAACGACCCTCGCCGCCGGGCGGGCAATTGTCGCCAAGTTACGCGGCCGGCTATCAGGGCTATGCCAACCGACTTATATGCTCGATATCCCAGGCGGCCATGGCAAAGTTCCAGCGGCTGAGGATTACCTGCAAGCTACAGATGACGATGATTGGGTCGTCAACGACTGGCAAGGCAATACACACATTTACCATGATTAATCCAGTATAACAGAGTGCGTTGAAACCCTGCGGGCAACCTGCTAATTTCCGCCGCCCAAACAACCCTCTATGTGACAAGGATAGGAATTCAATGAAGGTTCTGGCCAACACGCTTAGACCCGGTCATGCCCTCGAGCATGAAGGCAAAAAATATGTCGTGGTCAAATACGAGCTTATCCTGCCCGGTAAGGGCAATGCCTTTATCGCCGTCGACATGCGGGATGCATTATCCGGCGTCAAAACCAACGAACGTTTCCGGACACAGGAAACCGTCGAAAAGCTGATGACGTCGGAAAAGACCTGCACAATGTTGTTTGCCGACGGCGATCAGATCAATCTGATGGATTCGGAAACCTATGATCAATTCGCTGTCTCGATCGACATGGCCGGAGATGCCGGTGTCTTCCTGACTGACAGCATGGAAGTCACCGTTGAGACAATAGACGACATCCCCGTCGGCGTCCGGTTACCGCAGCATGTCACCCTCGAGATCAGCGAGGCGGATGCTGTCGTCAAAGGTCAGACCGCTTCGTCTTCCTATAAACCAGCGGTGCTGGAAAATGGTGTTAAGACCCTGGTCCCACCGCATATTGGCGCCGGCACCCGCGTTGTTATCAACACAGCGGACGCTACCTATGTAGAGCGGGCGAAGGACTGAGCTAAAAGCCGGGCAATCACGCTCAGCAATCTTAAAAAGGCGCCGACCCTATGTGGCCAGCAATAATCAACGTCATGGACAGTGCTGCGCGCAAGGCAGCCCGAAGCTTGCTGCACGATTTCGGCGAGGTCGAACAGCTACAAGTCTCTCGTAAGGGTCCTGCGGATTTCGTGTCCGAAGCGGATCGTCGCGCCGAGCAAATTATCAAAGCCGAGCTCAGCAAAGCACGCCCTGGGTTTTCTATGTTGTTGGAGGAAGAAGGCGCCGTCGGATCACAAGACGCCGCTGATCGATGGATCGTTGATCCGCTCGACGGCACGACAAATTTTCTCCATGGTATTCCCCATTTCGCAATTTCGATAGCCCACGAGCAAAACGGTGAGTTGGTCGCGGGGATGGTTTACGACCCTACGCGTGACGAGACCTTCTGGGCTGTAAAAGGAGCCGGGTGTTTTCTAGGCAATTCACGTCTGCGCGTATCAGCCCGCGACAATCTCGACATTGCTGTTCTTGCAACCGGAATCCCATTCGGCAATCGTCCGGGCAAAGAGGAGATGCGGGCCGCATTAGTTCCCGTTATGGATCGTACGGCCGGTCTTAGAAGATTTGGGGCGGCCTCCCTCGACCTTGCCTATGTAGCGGCCGGCCGGTTTGACGCTTTTTGGGAAATTGGGCTTGCACCTTGGGATGTCGCCGCAGGGATCGTATTGATTCGCGAAGCTGGCGGCTTAGTTAGCGAGCTCGATGGCCGAGCCGACCCCTTAAACGGCGGCACTATACTCGCCGCAAACAGTAGGTTGTATGACCCTGTAGCCAAAATGCTTCGGGACGCCATTCGCAGTAAACGCTGATAAAGCGGCACCAAATATCGGGTTAGGCTAAGTTGTTGTGGCGAGAACCTTGCTGCGCTAGATTAATGATGGACATTAACCTTACTGGTTAAACAGGTTATCGGGGAATGAAAGACGGGTCCAAAACGTCAGGACACTGTTGATCATGGAGTTCTATGACAGCGCTTAATTCAATCAAACTTATCTATGTCATCACCTTGCTGGTCGCTGGGACCACCACAATCGCGAATGCCCAGCTATATTTAGGGGGTAGCGGCCAATCGAATGTCGTTGTTGATTATAGCGTTATCGACAATCTTGGACGATCGCCAACCGTACCACAACTTTTGCTCGGCATCCCGGGTACTGCGGCTGTACCGGGCGGCACGCATGCAGCCCCGATGCCAAAGTTTCCTGTATTCTCGAGTGGCCAATCCTCCACTAAATCCGGCAGAATCAAACTGCGTCCACCCAAAGCTATGCAGAAGCGCACCACCAAGAAAAAACGGGCGGTTCGGAAGCCAGCACAGAAATTCACTCGCACGGCCCGGCGGGTACCAGCCGTAAAGCGAGCGCCGCAGCAAATTCGTCCAATAGCGCCGCCAACGGCC
>CAJJCG010000023.1 GCA_905182615.1 Alphaproteobacteria bacterium UBA2964
CCGCCATCGGAATTCCTTTTCTGCTCTAACTTAATCTTCAAGGCGCTGAATTGGCACTCGCTCTGTCACGCACAATCCATACCCATCAATACCCTTGATAGAACTTTCCTGGGTATTCGTTAACAAGCGCATGTCAGTAATACCAAGATCACGTAAAATTTGTGCGCCAATACCGTAATCCCGGATAACCGGCGCCGGCTTACCACCCACCGGTTTGATCGGTTCGGCGCCAGAAGCTGCAGCGCGCAAACTCACTTGATTGGAGAATCTCGAATTCCATGAATCGCGAATAAGGACAACTGCACCCCGCCCTTCTTCAGCAATTAACCTCAACGACATTTCCAGCTCCCCTGCCCGCGGGTTTTGTATATCCCGTAGCGTATCATCCAGCACATTAAGAGCATGCATTCGCACTAAAGCGGGCTCCGCTGTCGATACATCGCCTTTTACAATAGCAACATGTTCGGTGCCGTTGACCTTGCTCTCATAGATGATGAGATCAAACTCACCACCGGTCGCTCGTTTAAGCGTCGTTTCGATCGTCCGCTCAACAGTCGCATCATGCCGCAAGCGATACGCGATAAGATCTGCAATCGTCCCCAACTTCAAATCATGTTGCTGACAAAACCCGACGAGATCCGGAAGGCGGGCCATAGTGCCATCGTCCTTCATGATCTCGCAAATTACGCCTGACGGGTTAAGGCCGGCGAGACGGGAAAGGTCGACTGCCGCTTCAGTATGTCCAGCGCGAACCAGAACACCACCGTCACGCGCGACCAATGGAAATACGTGCCCAGGGCTAACGATCGACGCTTCACCGTTATTCTTGTCGATCGCTACTTCTATCGTTTTAGCACGATCCCCAGCGGAAATGCCGGTGGTAACCCCCTCACGCGCTTCGATTGAAATCGTAAAGGCCGTTGTAAGTGGCGCCTTGTTATCCTTGACCATCATGGAAAGGCCAAGTCCTTTGACCCGCTCATTGGTCAGGGTCAGACAAACCAGCCCCCTGCCATGGGTTGCCATGAAATTAACGGCGTCGGCGTCGCATTTTTCACCCGCTATGATCAAATCGCCTTCATTTTCGCGATCTTCATCATCGACGAGCACGACCATTTTGCCGGCCGCAATATCTGCGATTAAATCTTCGGCTGGAGACAAAGCAACATTTAGGTCGTTGGACTCAACTGACATTGATTTTTCCTCTGAAGTGGCGTGTTGTTCAACCACGTTTATTCCTTTTTTAGCAGTCGGCTTACATATCGAGCCAGCATATCTATTTCTAGATTAATTCGATCACCTTCCGACTTATCGGCAAAGGTGGTACAGGCTTGGGTATGGCTAATAATATTAACGCCAAATCGGTTACCCGAAACTTCATTTACGGTAAGCGAAACCCCTTCCAGTGCCACTGACCCTTTTTCGGCGACAAACGATTTGAGTTCCTCAGGTACTTCCAACTCAAACCGCTTACTGTCGCCTTCAATCTTTATCGCGACGATTTGGGCGATACCATCGACATGTCCGGAAACAATGTGTCCACCAAGTTCATCACCGAGTTTCAAAGCCCGCTCGGTATTAACTTTACTCCCGACCGACCAATCACCAATCGTTGTCCGGTCAAGCGTTTCGGCCGATGCCTCAATCGCAAACCAGCCATCACCTTTTTCAACAACGGTTAAACACGGCCCAGAACAGGCAATTGATGCACCCAGCTCAATTTCAGCGGTGTTATAGTTAGTACTGATCTCGATACGCGTATCTCCACGCTTCTCAATCGACCGTACTTCGCCAACGTCTGTAATGATGCCCGTAAACATATCCCTAACCTGTCACGCTATAACGCTCGACAACATCGTCGCCCACGCCTTCTACATAAAGCCTATTTAAGCATTTTGCATCCCGTAGGCGCTCAATACCCATCCCAGCGATTGCGGGCAACCCATCACCCCCAACTATTTTCGCGGCCCGGTACCAAAAAACTTCGTCGATAAGCCCGAGTTCAAGAAAAGCTGCTGCAATTATCCCGCCGCCTTCAACCAACAAACGTGTAATTCCTTTGTTTGCGAGCCCCGTCAAGACAGGCTCTAAATCAGGGGTTCCAACCACATTGGGCAATATATCAAATAATTCTACGTTAGCATTGATATAAGCCCGTCGGCGGTCCGAATTCTGCGGCGTTTCCGCATAAGTAAATAACCACGTCGGTGTTTTTGCCGCACCAGTCACTAACGCGTGCGTCAAAGGCAGGCGCATTCTGCCATCCACAACAATCCGAACAGGTGAACGATTCGACATGCCGGGTAATCGGCAAGTCAAAGTAGGGTTATCCGCTGCGGCCGTCCGAGCCCCCACCAAAATCGCATCATGGTTGGCGCGCAGCATATGGCCGGAACGTCTTGCTGCGTCATTCGTAACCCATTGGCTATCACCGGATACGGTCGCGATCCGACCATCCAGCGTTGTCGCCAGCTTCAACGTCACATGCGGACGCGATTTTGTGACACGTTTTAGAAACCCGCTTGTCACGACTTGGGCTTGAATCTGGCCTAACCCGATATCAACATTAATACCGGCATCACGAAGCATCTGCACTCCACCACCATTTACACGCGGGTCAGGATCTTCCAAAGCAACGACAACCCGTGAAACCCCACTATCAATTAGGGCTTGTGCACAAGGTGGGGTTTCGCCCTGATGGGCACAGGGCTCGAGAGTCACATAGGCCGTTGCACCGCGAGCCGCAGCGCCAGCGCGCCTTAAGGCCTCTGTCTCGGCGTGGGGACGTCCCCCTGGCTGCGTCCAACCACGCCCGACAACATTGTTCTCGGCAACAATTACACATCCAACTGAAGGGTTTGGCCATGTCTGACCTAAGCCGCGCTCAGCAAGGCCGATTGCGGTTTGCATATAGACCCAGTCGACGTCAGTCGTCGTGGTCACCGAGTGTTCCTACGAAATCTTCGAAATCTCGGGCTTCCCGGAAATTGCGGTAAACTGAAGCGAAGCGGACATAAGCCACGGAATCAAGAGTAGATAATCCATCCATGACAAGTTCACCTACCCGTTGCGAGGGAACATCACTTTCGCCGCTGCTTTCAAGCCGTCGAACAATACTATTGATCAGTCGCTCAATACGCTCCGGTTCAACTTGACGCTTCCGTAGCGAAATATTGAGTGATCGGGCCAGCTTATCGCGATCAAAGGGTTCACGCTTGCCGTTCTGTTTGACGACCGTCAATTCCCGGAGTTGAACCCGTTCAAATGTCGTAAACCGTGCCCCACAGCCAATACAGGCACGCCGTCGCCGAATAGCTGCGCCCTCCTCTGTCGGTCGGGAGTCTTTAACTTGAGTATCTTCAGCACCACAAAACGGACAATGCATGTTTCGGTTGTCCCGCTAGTTATAGATTAGTGTAAATCGGAAAACGATCACAGAGTTCACGGACTTCCTTGCGAACCTCTTGTTCAATGGCGCTATTATCACCATTGCTTGCAGCCAAACCGTCCAAAACCTCTACAATCATGTTTCCGACCATTGTAAACTCTTCGGGGCCAAAACCGCGTGTCGTTGCGGCCGGTGTTCCAAGTCGTATACCGGAAGTGATTGTCGGTTTCTCAGGATCAAACGGGATCCCATTTTTGTTGCAGGTGATACCAGCATTTTCGAGGCTCGCTTCGGCTTCCCTACCAGTCAGCCCTTTTGGACGAAGATCGACCAGCATCAAATGCGTATCAGTCCCCCCTGACACAATATCAAACCCCTGCTCAGCCAATGTCGCTGCAAGCGTTTGGGCATTCTCTACAACTCTCGCAGCATACCCTTTGAACTCGGGACGCAACGCTTCACCAAATGCAACCGCTTTTGCGGCAATAACATGCATCAGCGGACCACCTTGCATGCCGGGAAAAATAGAAGAATTAATCTTCTTCCCGATATCCCCGTCGTTCGACAGGATCATGCCACCACGCGGCCCGCGCAAAGTCTTGTGGGTAGTCGTGGTTACGACATGGGCATGCGGCAACGGACTCGGGTGCGCACCACCGGCCACAAGACCAGAAAAATGCGCCATATCCACCATCAGGTAAGCGTCGACGGAATCAGCAATTTTGCGAAACCGTGCGAAATCAATCACACGCGGATAGGCAGAGCCACCAGCGACGATAATTTTTGGATTGTGTTCTTTCGCAAGTGCCTCGACCTCGTCGTAATCGATACGGTGATCGTCTTTACGAACGCCGTATTGCACAGCATTCATCCACTTTCCTGAAAAGTTGGGCTTTGCTCCGTGGGTAAGATGGCCACCGGCAGCCAACGACATCCCCAGCAACGTATCGCCAGGCTGGCAAAGAGCTACATAAACTCCGAGGTTCGCCTGCGCTCCCGCATGAGGTTGCACGTTGGCGTATGTACAGCCAAATAGCTCTTTCGCCCGGTCGAGCGCCAACTGTTCTGCAACATCAACAAATTCGCAGCCTCCGTAATAGCGTCTGCCGGGATAACCCTCAGCATATTTGTTGGTCATCACTGAACCGGTGGCTTCCAAAACTGCCTTCGAAACAACGTTCTCCGACGCAATAAGTTCTACCTGGTTTTGCAGACGGCCAAGTTCATCCTGAACAGATTTAAACAATTCAGGATCACGCGTCTTCAAATCATCAGAAAAGAACTTATCATCAGCAGGCTGAATATCGCCCGCAGCACCACTCGCCATTATTTTAACAATCCTTCCAAAAGATTGAACTCATCCCAGTTTTTTGACACGCCGTTCGTGCCGGCCACCTTCGAATTCGGTTGAAAAAAACTTTTTAACACATTGTTTTGCCGTTGATATCTCTGTTAACCGCTCACCAAGAACGAGGATATTTGCATCATTATGCTGACGCGCTAATTCAGCTGAGACCTTATCGACACAGAGAGCCGCCCTGATCCCTTTATGACGGTTAGCCGCAATTGACATGCCAATACCACTTCCACACACCAAAATACCACGGTTGGCTTCCCCACCTTCAATTGCTTTGACCACTAGCTCAGCAAAATCGGGATAATCCACAGAATCCGCGCTATCAGTTCCAAAATCCAGAACTGCAAAACCCATATCACGGAGTTGAAGCGTAAGTTCCTGCTTCATTTCATAACCACCATGGTCAGCGCCCACTGCTATCGTTTCCTGAGACATTTTATCCGGTCTGGGAAGGGTTGGGATTAATGGCGAGAACCTACCATATATAGTTTACGAAAAGCCAGCCCGCGCTAATTATCGCTTTTAATGATCAATTCAAGGGTATTAGTGTTTCTATCTCGTAATTATTTAAGAACACTAGAGACAAAGTCCATTGTGAGGTTTTTGTTATTTGCATTGTGATCCGGCAAATAGAACTCGGTAAAAGTAGTAAAAGTGACGGTGTAATGATTAGTTGTCTTATTCACCAATTTTATTGACAGCCATAGGTATACGGGTAGTCTTCGCGCTCTTTATTCTCTTATTAAATTAGGTATCAAAGCTTATGGCAGAAGAAAGCAACACTGACGTCCCCGGTGGGGTAGTCCTTAGAATGGCTGTCGAAATTGTTTCCGCCTATGTTAGCAATAACCCCGTTAATGCGGATCAGATC
>CAJJCG010000024.1 GCA_905182615.1 Alphaproteobacteria bacterium UBA2964
AAGTTTGATCTCGATGGCAATCCGGTCGCACCGCATGAAGGCAAAAACTGTATCGGCGGTGCGCTGATCATTCATGGCGCTATGCTCAAGGGCCGCCCTGATCTCGATTCCGTGCTCCATACTCATACGCCGGAAGTCATGGGGGTTTCCTCGCACAAGTTTGGGCTGCTGCCGATTAGTCAGCACTCGATGCGCTTCTATGGAGAGATGAAATACCATGAATTCAATGGCTTCGAGTTCGATTCTGCTATGACACCTCGGCTAATCAAAGACCTCGATGGCGGCAAATATGCGCTGCTGCGTAACCACGGCGCGCTGATTTGTGGCAATAGCGTGCCGGAATGTGTGGTCAATCATCACTGGCTCGATATGGCGTGCAAAGGCCAGGTCGCGGCACTGGCAGCCGGCGATGGTAACTATCTCATCCCCGACGAAGAGGCCTGCGAATACGCGGCACAGCAATTCAAAGACGCCGGTGCATTTCTTAATGGCAGCAAGGACTGGGCCGCCTGTTTACGTCTCGCTGATCGGCTCGACCCATCATACAAGAATTAGTTCTCGCCCTTATACAAGTGGCAGGTTTCATGCCAGAACGTCGTGCATCCAGAATGTCCTACATATAGTCGTGGGGACTAGTTGAGGGGATAAGGTCGCGAAGATTTTGCGTGTAATAGGTGTTAGCTGTATTGCGGCTTTGATGTCGTGTTAGGTTCATGCCGTATTACTTACCGGCAGCATTGATGTGTTTGCGGATGGCACGTTTTCTTTTTCGACTGCTTCCTATTCCGATGGCGCGACGCTGTTCTCGCAGATCGGTGTAAGCGGAACGCTTGAGGCTGGTGAGACTTCCGCGACTATTGATACAAATTATTTTGCCGAAATCACGCTGACCGGTCTTGGACCAGTTGTCTTGTTTACGGGCAGCGGGTTTACAAATGATGGGATCAACCGGAATATCGGCGTCGCGAATTTCGGTGGTCCCTCTGCAGCTCTGGCAGGGCCGGTTAATGCTGTATTCAACCATGATGTGAATACAACACTTGACCTTCATGGGTTTTATGAGCTGGAAGCGACTGTCGACGTTGCGATGACGATTCCTTTATCTGGGGGTGCCACGTCAAATGTGGTTCAGCAGCTTACGATCTCGAGCTTTGATTTCGCTTTTGAAGGCGATTCATCGGTACCAGGAGCGTTGCTGTTGTTCGGAATTGACGCAATTTTTGTAGGTACCGCGCGCCGCAAAGTCCGCGCCTAAACCCTACTAAACCTGAATAAGTATGCCTTAGCTGCGTTTGCGGCTAACCGTTCTCAATCGCCGAAAAACGCCCCGTCGCGGAAGATGATCGGCACGGTCTTGTTTTCTTTTGAATCGCCGCGCATTTCGTCGCCATTGGCATTAAGGCGATAGGGGGCGGATTGTTTCTTATAGTTGGGATTGCCGACCCGGATCATGACCAGCGGTTCCTCGCTGGTGGCGAAGAATTTATAAAGATTGCCGCGCGGCAACATGATGCCTTCCCACTGGCCAAGCTCGATGGCTTCTTCGTCGGGGCCAAAGAACCGGGCGGAGCCCTGCAGGATCATGAAGCTGTGGTCTTCATGCGGGTGCGCGTGTAGCTCGTTCTCGCCGCCAGATGCATAGATCTTAAGCCGGATGGTCAGATCATCGGTTGCCGCCAGCACACTGTCGGTGCGTCCCTGGTCAAGCAGTTGGCCCTTGAGTGAAAAGACATAAGGGGTCTTTTTGTCGGAGAGCGCGACCTCCTGCTCTTTCATTTCCTTATTGGTCAGGGCGGGTGGGGTGAATTGCGGTGCATCAAGCATATTGGAACTCCTTATCTGCCATGGGCTGTGCCAGTAACAATTACCCGAATTATACAATGGATTTTCAAATACGATAGAGCCGCATGAGTAGTCGGTGACATTGCTTGACGTCGAACTATAATTGTTTGTACACATACAATTATAGTTTTGTGATTTAGCGCCGCAGGAGGAGACATTATGGCAGACCAGATGGCTGTAAAGCTGGAAGAAAAAGGGGCGAACGGGCTGACGCGCGAAGAAGCGCTGGTTGATCTGCGCACCACGCTCGACTGGCTCGGTGACGATGTTCAGTATATCGATGGCGAGGTCGATCCGCTGGTTGAGATGTGCACGATCACCAAGGCATTCGACAATTCCAAAGTCATCGTTGCCAATAACATCAAGGGCTACCCGGGCGTCCGGATGATCTCCAACCTCTATTCACGCAAGGAGCGGGTCAATCGCTTCCATGGCGCCGAAGATTTCCGCGATATCAAGCATCAGCTTCTCAAGCAGGTGAGCGATCCGATCCCGCCGCGGATCGTTGATGATGCCCCGGTTCATGAAGAAGTGCTGATCCCAGGTAAGGATTTCGATCATATTCACGACATCATCCCGGTCGCGACGCATACGTTTGATGATGGTGGTCAGATATTCGGGGCGGGCTCGCATCTGTTTATGGGCGATCCCTGGGTTCCCGGTGGCGGTAGCCAGATCTCGATGTATCGCATGTCGTTCCGCGAAGGCCACAAATACGCCTCGATCAATATGGTGCCGGGCGGTGCTGGTGATGTGATCTGTTCGCATCACCCAGGCAAGAAAGTACCGTGTACAGTCAATATCTGTCCGCCGGTTGGCCCTGAGTTGGTCTCGGTCTCGACGATGAACCCGGTGATCTTCCCCGGTCAGACTGACAAGCTCGGCTTTGCTGGCGCTATTCAAGGCTTCCCGGTTGATGTTGTTAAGGCGCGCACGGTTGACGCCTATACCATCGCTAATTCCGAATGGTCGCTCGAAGGCTATGTCCTTGAGGGCGAACGCGTTTGGGAAACCGAAGAGGCCGAACGTCTTGGTAAGCAGGGTGTAGCACCTCTGCATCCGGAATGGGCGCGCTCGATGGGACATGCCTATCGCACGCCGCGCGCGTTTGAGCTGACGGCGGTCACCCGTCGTAAGAAAAACCCAATTGTTTACACGCCGCATTTTGGTGCGTTTTGGTATGAAGCACCGTTCATGTGCGCCAGTGTCTATGAGCTGTGCGAACGCATGGCACCGGGCTTTGTAAAAGACGTTGCGAGCTGGCTTGGTCTCACTCTGTGGGGCGGGTTGGTAATACAGGTCAACAAACGTCGGCGCTCTGATGAAGGCATGCAGCGCAACTTGCTGACCGCTATCATGGGGCTGTATCGTGGTATGCGGCTGGTCGTTGTAGTCGATGAGGACATCGATCCGTGGCAGCCGGAAGATGTCATGTGGGCGATCCAGTCGCGGGCATCGGCGCAGAAAGATTACATCGTTTATAACGAATATGGTCGTGGCCAAGCCTTCCAGCCGTCAGAGCTGAAGATCGGTAATATTTCGGTCTCAGACGGTGGTATGGGGATCGACGCAACGGCACCACTTGGTGAGCAGGTTTATGAGCGGTCAAAATATCCCGTCGACCAGATGGATTTCTCCAAATGGCTCAGTGAAGACGAAATCGCTAATCTCAAGAACATGCAGGACCCGTATTTCCGCTGGCTCGGAGAAACTGGTCACGGTTGATATAAAACTGACTTCCTGACGAAAAGTTGGAGATAACCCAGACGTTCAAAAATATTCTTAGGCGTTTCTTTTGGTTAACACTCTTTAACCATAGTTATCAAAATCGGTGATACCGACATTGCGATTTAGGCAGAAATTCAGCCGCCGAAGTTTGATCCACCATTGATGTGCATGTTTTCACCAGTCATGAAGCTTGCCTTGTCAGAAAGCAGATAGAGCGCGCCTTCGGCAATCTCCTCCGGTTCAGCAAACCGTCCGAGCGGGAAGCGTTGTTTCATCGCGGCCTGTTGCTCCTCGGTATATCCTGCAACCATTGGTGTGTTGGTAATTCCCGGGCTGACGGCGTTAACGCGCACACCCATAGGCCCAAGCGCGCGTGCTAATGACCGCATTAAGGCAAGAACGGCCCCTTTGGAGCTAACATAGGCTGGGCCACCCTGGCCGTTGCCGCCGGTAACACCAAACAGGACCGACGCAGACGTCGTTAGCACAATTGATCCCTTGGCCTGTTTAGTCATGTGATTGGCAGCTGCCTGTGCAATGAGGAGGGAACCCGTTACATTGATGGCTAGAATCTTGTTCATCTCATCTGGTTCAAGCTCATTCCAACGGGCGCTGGAATGGGCGGCGCCACAATGAATCAGTCCATCGAGGCAGCCAAAACACTCGATTGTGGCGGCGACGGCGTTAAAGCAATCTTTTTTCTGCGATACATCACCGCCGATTGTGAGCAAGCTGTCGGAAGAACCAAGAGCGTCCACCATTTTTTCAAGCTGTGGATCGAAGGCGGTAACTTTGGCGCCGCGTTCCAGCAAAAGTTTCGTACAGGTTAAGCCAATACCGCTGGCGGCGCCGGTCACTAAAACAGTTTTTTTCATGAGTTTCCGTACCTTGTCGTTGAGGGCTGAGTGAATTCAATATGAATATATATTGATCATCGATCTCACTGTTGATCAACTGCAGGCCGTGCTACAATACGGTAGGTTACAGTCAAAATTTTGTCGAAGAGGGGCATCCATTGGAAACGGTTGGCACATCATTAAACGAATTACCTTGGTTCCTAGCCTATCTCGGAACCGCCGTCGGCCTCACTTTGGTTTATATGGTCGTCTATATGTGGGTAACACCGCATGATGAAATTAAACTCATTCGCGATAACAATTCAGCGGCATCTATCGCAATGGTCGGCAGTCTGATTGGTTTCTCTTTGCCGCTTGCCAGTGCGATCGCCAATTCGGCGGCCTTGGTGGATTGCGTTATCTGGGGAGTGATCGCCTTGGTGGTCCAGATTGTTGTTTTCTATCTGGTTCGTCTGCCGGTACCGAAAATTTCGGAACGGATTGAAAAGGGCGAGACAGCCAGCGGCATATGGCTTGGTGCGGCCTCTTTGACCGGTGGGTTGCTTAATGCGGCCTGCATGACCAGCTAATATCTATTAGATTTGGAGAACAGATTATGAAGCGCCTGAAAAACTCAGCTTCGGTTATAGCCCTGGTAGCGGCGAGCGCCATGTTCACAACGGCTTGCGAAGAGCCAAAAGTGGACGCTGCTATTTATGAGACGCTGCAGCAGTGCCTCAAAGACATCAACATGGTCCGCTCGGAATGTGAAAAGAACTACAATTCGGCGCGTCAGCAGCACGCAGCTGTGGCACCGAAGTTTGCTTCCAAGCAGGAATGCGAGACCGAGTTTGGTGCTGCACGATGCGAGCAGGCACCTCAACGGACATCGAGTGGTGGCTCAATGTTTATGCCTCTGATGATGGGCTACATGATGGGGTCGATGATCGGCGGACGAGGCTTTGGCAATTCGCAACCGCTTTACCGGACCCGGAGCAATCCTGGCACCTTCCGCACGTCGGATAACAAGGCGGCAGGGCGCTCTACCGGGCGAACACAGGTAGCAAAGTCTTCAATGGCGCGTCCTACATCCAAAGCCTCAACCCGCTCCCGCGGTGGCTTCGGTTCTTCCGGTCGGCGATTTGGTTCTGCGGCAACCTGA
This sequence comes from Alphaproteobacteria bacterium UBA2964, assembly GCA_905182615.1. GTDB lineage: Bacteria > Pseudomonadota > Alphaproteobacteria > MPNO01 > UBA2964 > UBA2964. Next base: position 5,569 of record CAJJCG010000024.1, read on the forward strand.
AGATTTTTTACTTAACTGAGTAGGATCCTATGAAGCGTATTCCCGTCAAAGAACGGTCGGGTTTGGCGGATGCCGCCGTCCGTCATGAATTCGAGTTTCAGGCAGGGCAAGGCGTGCCGTTTTGGGACGAGACGGCGTATTATCAATTCACCACCCAGCAGATCGACGAAGATATTGTCGCGCCGGCGGAGGAAATCGAGAATCTCTGCTATCAAGTTATTTCACGCGCGATGGAAGACGAGACTGTTTTGCAGCGGCTTGGTGTTGCCAGAGTGCATTGGGATCTGATCGCCGATAGCTGGCAGAATAAAGACCGAAACCTGTATGGCCGTATGGACTTATCCTATGACGGAAAAGGTCCGGCAAAGCTGCTCGAGTACAACGCCGATACGCCGACGACACTTTATGAATCTGCGGTGTTTCAGTGGGAATGGCTGGAAGAAGCAGACAAGGAAGGGCTTTTGCCCGACCGCTGCGACCAGTTCAACGAAGTCCACGAAAAAATTGTCGAGGCGTTTCCTCGTCTTGGGATAGACAGCATTCTCCATCTTGCCAGTAATCAGGATGTCGAAGATGACAAGGGGACGCTTGAATATATCGCTGAGTGCGCGCAGGAGGCGGGTCTTCTAACAAATGTCCTGGCTATGGAGGATATCGGGATCAGTGAAGAGGGGCAGTTCACCGATCTCGATGACAAGCCGATATCGACATTGTTTAAGCTCTATCCTTGGGAATGGATTTTGGCCGAGGATTTTGGCGCGCATGTCGCGGCAAGCGGTGTACGGTTTATAGAGCCCGCCTGGCGGTCAATCCTGTCGAATAAGGGATTACTGCCGATCCTGTGGGAAATGTTCGAGGGTCATCCGAATTTGCTGCCGGCATTTTTTGAAGATGACCCGGCGGCGGATGCGCTTGGCGAAACCTATGTCCGAAAACCTCTTTTGGGACGGCAGGGCGCCAATGTCGAAATCTATCGCGATGGCAAGATCGAGACCTCGCGTGAAGGCCCTTATGGAGAGCAAGCTCATATCTTGCAGGAATTTCATCCACTGCCTGATTTCGACGGACGCTTTCCGCTGATTGGCTGCTGGCTTATCGCCAGCAAGGCCGTCGGCATGGGGATACGCGAAGATAAAACCCTGATTACCGGCACCGAAGCCAACTTCGTCCCGCACGTCATCGTCGAGTGACGGTCTCCGGACGGTCGCCCCAGACTTCCTCCCAAGCATCGGCCAGACAGGCTGCGAAGCGGTCATGACTAAAATGGTCTTAGACAAATTTTCGGGCATTGGCACCTAATCGATCGCGCGTCTCCCGGTCATAGATCAATGTCGCGACCGCCTTTGCCATCTCTGACGCGCTAAACTCGACCAGATAATTTGGGTCGCCGGGCGCTTACAATGTGTCGGTCGGAAATGAACTAATGATGTCTGAAAGCGTTGAGGCTGCAATGGTGTATTTCGCCAAGCTCGCGAATCCACCTTGTGTCGCCCATGACAGGCTGCGGGCTCAGAAGGCGCTACGCAAGATCGAAGGGGGGTACATGTTGCTACATGATCCTAACTATAATAACACGCAGTACCAAACACCGGGCGCTCCTAAGCCGGCATTGCACGATCTTGATGCGATGGACGAGCTTCGGAAATTCCAGTGCCCGACAATCATTATTCGTGGCCCGCGATCGACACGCTATTCGCCGGAAATCCTCGAACCATCGCAAAAGGAATTCTCGGATGTCGCCTGGGGAGAGGTTGATCCCGAGCATGATATTGCAGTTGGTGCTCCCGATGAATTGTTCGCTGTGGTGCGGAAGTTTATTGGGGCTGATTGATTTCCTCAGATTGCCGTGAGTCGGTGCTGGTGCTAAACCTTCACCATGCCAGAAACCACTATCCAAACCGCTAAATCGTTTCATCAAGTTGTTGCCAAAAATGCCGCGCAATGGCCGGAACGTACCTATGTGCACTGCATCGATCAGGATAAATCGCTGAGTTATGGTGCGCTCTATGGCGTGTCGAATCGTGTCGCCCACTTCCTAAAAAACCGAGACATTCAATCGAATGATCGGGTGCTGCTGCTGGCGGAAAACTCCGTCGAGAATTTGACGGTATTTGTCAGTGTGCTGCGTTATGGCGCGACGCTGGCGACCGTGCAGGTCGAGATGAATAAGGCAAATCTGTCGGAGATTATCGTCGCCATTGCGCCGAAGGTGGTGCTCTACCAGGAAGGGCTTGGGCTCGGAGATTTGCAGGTCGGCGCGCCAGGAGAGTGGTTTGCTCTCGGCGAGTGGCAGGCTGATGATAGTGCTGCAACTGGCTGGTTCGCGGAGATCGCGGGTCTTTCAGATGAAGATGATATCGAAACCATTGCCAGACCGGATGATCACGGGGTGATCTTCTATACCTCGGGCACGGTGGCGAAGCCCAAGGGCGTGATTCAGACTCATGCGACGGCCTATTACAATTATGATGCTACGGCGGATTATCTACAGCTCGCGCCGGGCGATAAAACCTTCGATTGCCGGTCCTATAGCTGGTTGTCTGCACAGCATATGAGTCTCGGTGCGCCGCTGGTCGCCGGGGCGACAACGATCATCGCAAAGAATTTTTCGCAAAGCCGATATCTTGGGTGGCTCAAGACTTATGAGGCCAATGTCGGGTTCGTGGTGCCGACGATCGTGAATATGCTGATCAACCGTCCGCAGGAGTTTCACGGCAAAGACCTGCCGCATCTGCGCTTCCTGACATCAAGCTCAGCACCTTTGCTGGACGAACAATGGCGCAGATTTGAAGAGATGTACGGCATCACACTGGCGCAAAGCTGTGGTTCAAGCGAGGGCGGTAACACGGCAGCGCATCGTGGCGCGGATCGTAAAATCGGTACGATCGGCCCGGCGCAAAAATATCAGGATATCCGGATCGTTGATAATGATGGCAAGCGGCTGCCACAGAGTGAGACCGGCGAGATCATTATTGGTGGCGGCAAGCAGCAGGCGTTTGGCTATTTGATGCTTGATGGGACCATTGAACGCCTACCGGAAGATGGACACCATTCGGGTGATCTGGGTTATTTTGACAAAGACGGCCATCTGCATATTACCGGTCGGCTTAAAGAGCTGATCATCCGGGGCGGCGTGAATATCGCGCCATTGGAGATTGATGCTGTGCTGATTGAGCACCCGAATGTCACCGAGGCGGGGACCATCGGTGTGCCACATCCGATTTATGGCGAAGAGGTGGTTGCTTATGTCGCCTGCGCTCCGGGCAGGCCGGTGTCGTTCCCCGAAATCGCGGCCCATTGCGCGACTCATTTACCCGAGGCCAAGCAGCCGAAAGCGGTATATATTCTTGAAGAATTACCAAAGAATCCGCGCGGTAAATTGGACCGAAGCGCGATCAGCACACATTATCGGGATCATTACGCCGGAGCCGCCGACTGGTCGTCCTGAAGACAGGGTAATGTTATGCCAGATACACTTTCCAACAGCGAAGCCATCACCGTTGAACAGCACAAGCTATTGATTAGCACTTGTACGCAGATGTTTAACGATCTCAAAATTCTTGATCATAGTGGCCATGTTTTCATACGGGTTCCGGGCACCGACCGCGTCATGATCCAGGGCTTACATGCCAGTCGGGCGCAATTAACCCCGGAGGAGATATTTACGCTGACCCTCGATGGAGAGGTGCTCGATGGCCCGGCAGGGACAACACCGGTCAGTGAGTTTCATATCCATTCGGAACTTTATAAGGCGCGTCCCGAGATTAATTCTGTGCTGCATGCACACCCTGAGGTATCGACCCTTTTCACCATCGCCAAAGGTGCTGAACTAAAGATCGTGCTCAATCATGGTTATCGCTGGCGCAGTGGTGTGCCGGTTCATCCTGATACCGCCCATATCGATACACCGTCGCTTGGCGCGGCAATAGTCGATTCGATGGGAGACTGCAATGCAGTGTTGCTACGGGTGCATGGCATCGTTCTGGCCTCGGAAGAGGTCAAAAGTCTGCTGATAGATGGTATCCATTTTAATCGTAATGCGCAGGCCTGTCCCGAAGCGCACCACCTCGGCGAACCAATCCCGATGAGTGAGGGAGAACTCGACATTTTTAAGAAGCGCTTCAGCCGATCGCGTCATGGTGTGAAGCTGTGCCATTATTACTCGACGCGAGTGATTGAAAGTGGTGTGCTGCCTGAGGAGTGGCGTGACGACGTTTAGGTTGAACCGGATGAGATAAGCCGAGGTATCTGATGACCGATATTCCGATTATTGATTTTGCCAATTTTGAAAATGGCAGTGACAGTGAGCGCCGTAAGGTCGCGGCAGACCTTGATTGGGCAGCCTCAGAAGTTGGCTTCATGTATGTCAAAAGTCTCGGCATCGACCCGCAAATCTTGGCGAACGCATTTGCCTCCAGCAAGGCATTTTATACCCAGCCACAGGAAATCAAGAACCTCTCTGATTACAGCCAGGAGATTAATCACGGGTATCAGCCGTCCGGCTTGCAGCGTCTTGATCCCTCCGTAGCGCCGGATCTCAAAGAAGCCTTCACCATGCGGGATGTTCACAAGAATGCGGACAAACCTGAAATGTGGCCATCGCCGGAATTTCTTGAAACCGCCAAGGTCACCTTTGACGAGTTTTTGCGCGGCGCCAATATCGTTATGGAAGCGTTTGCGATTGCACTCGATCTGCCTATCGATTTCTTCCGTAACTGTCACAAGGGCGATTTTACAGCATTGCGCTATTTGCATTACCCCGTGATCAGTGAGGACCTCACAGAAGAACAGCTTGGCTGTGGCGCGCACACTGATTTTGGCACCATTACTTTGCTGTTTCAGGATGATGTCGGTGGGTTGCAAGTGCAGGGCCGTGACGGCGTATGGCGCGACGCGATCTATATTCCCGATACCATTGTGGTGAACACCGCAGACTTGGTGGCGACCTGGACTAACAATCGCTACTGCTCGACACCGCATCGCGTGAAACCGATGCTCAGCGATACGGATCGCTACTCGATTGCGTTTTTTGTCGACCCTGATGTCGACACGCCGGTGAGTATTTTTTCGAGCTGCATCACTGATGACAACCCGCATAAATACCCGGATACGACGGCCGGGGCCTATGTCGCGAAGCGGATCGCCGACAGTAATAAAATCACTGGCTAGGTTTTCTCGTGCGGCTGCGGTGAAGGTTGTTGATTGTCTCGTTTGGGAGTGTCAGTCTGATCCGTAATGCATAAAAATTTTATGCTAATTATGGATGGGAGATGTTTCGATGATCAAGACTTTGACTTTGCCCGTAACGGCCGGTGCTGTTGCCCTTGGGCTGATGTTCGGCGGACAGGCTGTCGCCCAGCAGGTTACGCTTAAACTGCATTCATTCCTGCCACCGCCGGCCAACCCGGTTAAGACGTTTCTGAAGCCGTGGATCGAAAAGGTCGCCAAGGCATCAAAGGGCACTCTGAAGGTTCAGTATTATCCATCCATGCAGCTGGGTGGTAAGCCACCGCAGCTTGCCGATCAGGTCAAAGACGGCGTCGTTGATATGATCTATACCTTGCCGGGTTATACGGCGGGTCGTTTCCCCAAGCTCGAAGTCTTTGAACTACCGTTCGTACATAAAAATGCGCTGTCGACAACTTTGGCCATTCAGGACTATCAGGCCAAGCATCTAAAAGACGAGTTCAAGGATTTTCATGTGATCCTGCTGCATAACCATGCGGGCTCGATGTTCATGACCAAGACCGCCAAGATTCAAAAGGTCAGCGACCTTAAAGGTTTGAAAATCCGCACCGCGACTCGTGCTGGTGGTTGGTATTTGAAATCGCTCGGTGCGGTACCGATCGGTGCGCCGCTGCCGAAGATTCCGCAGATGCTGTCCAAAGGTGTTATCGAAGGCGCGATGCTGCCATTCGAAATCGCTCCGGCGATCAAGATGCAGGAATTGGCGAGCAACTTCATTCAGCTCGCTGGTGATCAGCCGCGTATGAACACCTCGACCTTTGCTTTCCTGATGAACAAGGACAGCTACAAGAAGCTGTCGAATGCTCATAAGAAAGTTATTGATCAATTCTCCGGTAAAAACATTGCAAAATGGGCTGGTCAAAACTGGGCTGATATTGAAGCGCCCGGAGAAAAAGTCATGCGGTCAAAGAAGAAGAATAATTTCCTGACCATCCCAGCTGGCGAAGTTGCCAAGATGAAAGAATTGGCGAAACCCGCAATTGCACGTTGGATCAAGATCATGAAGAAGAAGGGTGTCGATGGCGATCAGCTGATCTCTGATGCCCGTGCCATGATCGAGAAGCACAACAAGTAGGTTACAGCTGAGACCTAGTATCTCGTAATGGCTGAATCGTTAGAACAGCATACCCGGCCCACTGATCCAGTGGGCCGGGTTCTGTTTCAGGTGTCGCGTTTATTCGCGATCTTTGGCGGATTAGTCTTGTGTGCGATGGCGGTGTTAACAACGCTTAGCGTGACGGGGCGAGCAGCGTTTAGCTCGCCCATTACCGGCGACTTTGAATTAATTGCGATTGGCACCGGCGTCGCGGTATTTGCATTTTTGCCGTATTGCCAATTGGTCCGTGAAAACGTCATCGTCGATATTTTCATGAGCAAAGCTTCGTTCAAAATTCGAACTTTCTGTGACTTGATCGGCAATTTTCTCTATGTCGTCATTATTATTCTCATGCTGTGGCGCTTGCCGCTCGGCGGCATCGATCTCTATGACAACGATCAGATGACATTGATCCTAGAGGTGCCGCAATGGTGGACCTTTCCATTGGCGATCTTGTGTTTGATCCTGTTGTTGATTGTCAATATTTACACCGTTGTGCGGAGCTGTCGTGAAATCCGCCTGAACCGGACGATTTAGGAACCCATAATGTCAGGTTTGGAAATCGGTGGTCTTGGGTTTGTTGTTCTTTTGGTTTTGCTGGCGATACGCATTCCGATTGCCATTGCCATGCTCACCGTCGGCATCGTTGGCTATCTCATAATTGCCGGCCCGAATGCATTGCTGAGTTATCTCAAGGGCGAGATGTATTGGCGGTTCACTACCTTTGATCTTTCTGTGGTGCCGCTGTTTGTTTTGATGGGGCAGTTCGCGGCCAAGGCTGGACTCAGTCAGGCGCTGTTCAAGGCGGCCAATGTCTGGCTCGGCCATTATCGCGGTGGCATTGCGATGGCAGCGGTTGGAGGTTGTGCAGGGTTTGGTGCGATCAGCGGTTCGTCTTTAGCAACCGCTGCAACGATGGGACAGGTAGCGCTCCCCGAACTCAAACGCTACAACTATGCGGGATCTCTGGCGACTGGTGCGCTGGCCGCTGGTGGCACGCTCGGTATCTTGATCCCACCTTCGGTTGTGCTCATCATTTACGCGATCATGGTTGAAGCTAATATCGTGACGTTGTTCCAGGCGGCTTTCCTTCCAGGCATTCTGGCGGCACTGGGCTATATGGCGGCTATCGCGATTGTTGTCAGGATTAACCCGGAGGCTGGCCCTGCGGGACCGCGCACCAGTAATCGCGAACGCTGGATTGCGGTTCTCGATATCTGGCCGGTTCTCATAATCTTCCTGTTGGTGATGGGCGGAATTTATCTCGGCTTTTTTACTCCGACTGAAGGGGCAGGGGTCGGGTCTGTCGGAACCTTCCTCATTGCGTTGTCGCGTGGCGGCATGAAGTTCAAGGACTTTGTCGATGCCTTGATGAGCACCGCGACGACCACGGCACTGATCTTCCTAATCCTGCTCGGCGCGGCGGTGTTTAATGCCTTCCTCGGTTTTTCTCAGCTGCCCTTGGCGGCGGCAAACTTCTTCAAGGAATCCGGTCTGGCACCGATGAGTGTTCTGCTGATGATGGTGGTGCTGTTCATCATGCTCGGGTTTGTAATGGATTCCTTGTCGATGATTCTGCTGACGGTGCCTATCTTTTGGCCGATCATTGCGGTGCTGGATTTTGGGCTTCAGCCGGAAGATCTCAAGCTATGGTTCGGGATCATTACATTAATCGTGGTGGAGGTCGGGCTGATAACGCCGCCGGTGGGGCTCAACGTCTTCGTCATCAATTCGATGGCCAAGGACGTGCCGATGATTGAGACGTTCAAGGGTGTCGTGCCGTTTTTCCTGTCGGATGGTATCCGCGTCGCTTTTATTATTTTCTTCCCAGCGATCACACTAATGTTGCCGCGATTATTAGCGAGCGAGTAATACGTCCCCGAAGCCGCCGTCTTGGATCATTTTATTGATCTCGTCATGGACAAGGCGGGTTAATTCGATCACCGCCGGTGTTGGCGTAAGATCGGCACGATGGACCAGCGTGCGGGTGATCGTCAGCCCGTCAATGGGCACTGCCTGATAGCGACCTTCTTCGATCCCCGGATGAATTGAAGAATAGGGCAAAATGCCGTAACCCAGCCCGCGCTCGACAAAATCCTTTACGACATCGACATTGGCAACTTCATGGGTGACGTCGAAAGTAATTCCCATTTCAGCTGCCATGCGGTCGAGCTTGATCCGACTTCCCGCCGGACGCGGCAGCAGGATCAGCGGCAGGCCACCTAGGTTTTCGACAGCACATGCAGACGATGGCATTGCCGCCCCGAGCTTGCCGATCAGATATTCCTGCTCGGTGACTAGAGGTTCGAGCACCAGACTGGCGCGGGGCTCGGGATCAACCATTACTGCGAGATCAATCTCGCCGGTATCCAATCCTTCGAGAAGCAGATAGGGCACCCCCTCAACAAAGCGCAGCTTGATATTCGGATAGTCTTGCGCAAATCGGGTGGCGAGAGGGCCGTAGAGAATGCGACTGGTGGTCGATGTCGTGCCGATAACGGCGCCACCACTTGGGAGGGCCGCCTGCTCCATGACCTCGGTGCGGGCCTCTTCAAGCTCGGCCATGATTCGTTTCGTGCGGGTCAACAGGAGAGACCCTGAATGGGTAATATCAATGCCGCGGGCGTGTCTTTCGAACAGTTTTACGCCTAATTCCTTCTCCAGCGAGAGCATGTGACGGCTCAACGCAGATTGCGCGACCCGCAGGCGCGCGGAAGCCTCACTAAAACTGCCAAACTTGGCAATTGCCGCGAAATATCTCAATTGGCGAAGGTCCACCGATAAAATCTCTCTCTGGGAGTCCTAATAAGCCCTTAAAAGTGCTTACCTATCTCATTTTAGCATAACTATAATACCGAGACGGTATTTGTATCAAGCGCCGCTGAGTCTATAGGTTATTTTCAGTTTGTAGCAAATAGGCTGCAGCAGAACCGTGCTAAGGGTGCGGGGATTTCTCATAGGGAGACTTTATACATGGCAGATACTACAGCCAAAGCTGTCGACTCAGGTTCAAATGTCGGCGCCCGCATGACCTACGAAGACATGCGCGAATGGATGGTGGAGGCCGAGAAACTTGGCGAACTCCGCGTCGTTAAGGGAGCCAGCTGGGAAGAAGACATCGGCCTCGCCGCCGAAGTTGTCCAGCATGACGAGAGCGCCCCTTGCATCGTATTTGATGACGTTCCTGGTTGCCCCCCGGGTTTCCGGGTGCTTATCAACTTCTTCGCCGGCAAGCGCAAATGCATGACGATGGGCTTCCCCACCGAATGGGACAAGCTTGAGCTAACCGACGGTGTGCACAAGCACATGAAATCTGTTGAATCGATTCCTCATAAGATCGTCGAGACCGGTTCCGTGTTTGAGAACATTCTTGAAGGCGATGACATCGACATCGAGAAGTTTCCCGCACCAATGTGGCATGACAAGGACGGCGGCCGTTATATCGGTACCGGTTCTTACAACGTTACGCGCGACCCTGACACTGACTGGATCAACCTCGGTACTTACCGCGTCATGATCCAGGGCAAGAAAGAAGTTGGGTTCTACATCTCACCTGGCAAGCATGGCAGAATTCATCGCGACAAATACGAAGCCAATGACAAAGCCATGCCGGCTTGTATTGTTCTTGGTGGGGATCCGATGGCCTTCTTGATGGGCTGCACCGAATTGCCCCCGGGAGAATGTGAATATGACATCCTTGGTGGCTATCGTGGTCACGCTCTGGAATGCGTTGTCGGTAAGCATACTGGACTGCCTTTCCCGGCCAATGCCGAGGTTGTTATTGAAGGCTTTATTCAGCCTAACAATCGCAAGGAAGAAGGCCCGTTCGGCGAATGGACCGGTTATTATGGTTCTGGTGGTGATCGCCCTGAGCCGGTCCTCGACATTACGGCTATCTACCATCGGAACGACCCCATCATCCTTGGGTGTCCTCCGCTGCGTCCGCCGGATGAGTTGGCTCGCTACCGTGCGGTTACCCGCTCGGCTGCCTTGAAGGAAAACATTGAAAAAGCCGGTGTTCCCGATGTAACAGGCGTTTGGGCCCACGAATGTGGTACCGCCCGTATGTTGCTGGGTATTTCCATCAAACAGCGTTATCCCGGTCATTCCATGCAGACCGGTCACGTTGCCGCTATGTGCCATGCTGGTGCCTATGCCGGTAAATACGTGATCGTTGTGGACGACGATATCGATGTCTCTAATCTCGAAGAGCTGATGTGGGCGTGTATTACGCGCTCCGATCCAGCAACGTCGATCGATATCATCCACAATTGCTGGTCTACGCCTCTTGATCCGCGCATTCCTCCGGAAGAGCGTGCCAAGGGCAATCTGACCAACAGCCGGGCAATTATCGATGCGTGCCGGCCGTTCCACTGGAAGGACGAATTTCCTGCAGTGAACTCACCGGAACCAGCTGTTCTGAAAAAAGCCTATGACGACTGGGGTCACCTTTGTGATCCGGTTACACCTGAAAACCAGGTCATCACCAAGAAATAACCTCGTTTCAGGTTATAAGATTGCGGCCACCGTGCGAAAGCACGGTGGCCGTTTTCGTTTAGCCGTTCGCTAGTCAGGATTTACGCTATTAAAAAAATTATCCAACAGGTGAGGCCACGCGATGTTAAGTGCGGAAGAAAATCCAAATTTGACCCAGGTGGGGCCGGGGACGCCATGCGGTGAGATGTTGCGGCGCTACTGGTGGCCAGTGGCGGTTTCGGCGGATGTCGGGGCATCAACTATCGTTGTGACGTTGCTCGGTGAACAAGCGGTGTTGTTTCGCGCTGGCTCTGACGCGCTGGGGTTGCTCGACAAGCATTGTGCGCATCGCGGGGCGTCACTGGAGTTTGGCCGGGTCGAGAAAGAAGGGCTGCGCTGCTGCTATCATGGCTGGCTCTATAATCGTGCGGGGAACTGTCTTGATCAGCCTTGCGAGCCGCTGGAGAGTAATTTCAAAGACCGTATTTAGCAGAAATCCTTTCCGGTGCGGGAGGTCTCAGGCCTGGTCTTTGCCTATCTCGGCCCACTACCGGCACCGAGCTTTCCGAAATCCGACCTGCTTTCTCGCGATGACTGCAACAAGACGGTCTATGGCCGCGATATGCAGTGTAATTGGCTGTAGCGGGCGGAAAACATGCTCGATCTCATGCATGTGAATGTGCTGCATGCGAGCTTGTATCCAGAGTTGGCGTTGGCCCGGCCAACGACGCATGAATGGGCTGAGCGCCCGTACGGTGTGCAGATGGATTTGACCTATCCTAATGGCGTCGAGGACCGACATCATTTTGTGTTTCCGATTATTAATCGAGTGCAGGTGGTGCGCGCCGGGCAGGAACCGTTCCAGTTCATGCAGTGGGTGACGTCGATTGATGACACGCGCTGTGTTTCCTATCCGGTCTGGGTATCAGAACTAAAGGAAGGGCCGTTTGGGTTGCAGACCGGCAAGTTCCAGCCAACGACCCGCGGCGAGATCAAGCGCATTGACGATGGCTGGTGGAATATCTGGGAACGCGATCAGGATGACGCGGCGGTCGATAGCCAGGGCGTTGTCGCTAACCGGGTGCGGGAGAACCTCGGCAGTTCGGATCGCGGAATTACCATGCTGCGTAAAATGATCCGCGACGCGATTACCGCCTCTGAGAGGAGCGAGGATCCGCGCGGTGTATTGCGCGATGATGATCATGAGATGATTGATCTCTATGCCTACAAGACGGAACTCGGCGCGGTGGCGGGGCAGGTGCGGGCGCTTGAAGTCGGTAAAAAGCTCGGCATCGTAGAGCCGTTTGACCTCTAATAGCTTCTCAAAGATCTGGCGCTGACCCGCCTACTGGCACCTGCCGCCTAAACGCGATAAAATAGTCGTCAAATAATTATAATGGGGACGGCTTGATGAGTGATCCATCTGTACCAGCTGAAATCGTGGGGTCCGGCGATAATGCCGCCTGCGCGCTTGAATATGTTGATTTGCGTGACTGGCTGGCCGAGGTAGAAAAGCGCGGTGATCTGAAAGTCGTCACCGGCGCATCCTGGGAAAAGGATATTGGCCAGGTCGTTGAAGTGATGTGCCATGATGAGGGAACGCCGAGCGTGGTCTTCGATGACGTTCAGGGTTGCCCCAAAGGCTTCCGCATTCTGGTCAACTGGTTCACTGGAACGCGCAAGAATTTAACGTTGGGTTTTCCCTCTAATCTCAACAAGCTGGAACTCAGCGAATCCTATCATGCACACACCAAGCATCTCGATCCGATCCAGCATGAGATTGTCGAGGATGGCCCGGTGTTTGAGAATATCCTCGAGGGCGACGATATCGACGTCACCAAGTTTCCGTCGCCGTTGTGGAACCCTGCCGATGGCGGGCGCTATATTGGTACTGGTTGTTTCAACATCACGCGCGATCCCGAAACTGGCTGGATCAATTGCGGCACCTACCGTGTCATGGTTCATGATGAGAAACGGGTAGGGCTCTATATCTCGCCCGGCAAGCATGGCCGTATCCATCGCGATAAATATATGGCCAAGGGCGAACCGATGCCGGTCTGTATCGTCGTTGGTAGCGATCCGCTGTCTTTCCTGTCGTCTTCGACTGAAGCGCCGGAAGGCATGTGCGAGTTGGACATGATGGGCGCCTATCGCGGCGAAGCCATTGAGTGCGTCATCGGCAAACATACCGGACTGCCATTCCCGGCGAATTCCGAGATTGTCATCGAAGGGTTTATTCATCCCGGCAATACCGCGCCGGAGGGCCCATTTGGTGAATGGCTGGGCTATCAGGGCGCAGAGATGGAGGCGGAACCCTGGGTCGATATTTCGGCGGTCTACCATCGCAATGATCCGATCATGCTGGGCGCGGCGCATATCCGCATGCCGTATGAATATGCCCGTTATCGCGCGATCAGCCGCTCGGCGGTGTTGAAAGAGAATATCGCCCGCGCCGGGGTGCCGGATGTTGATAATGTCTGGGCGCATGAGGTCGGCGGCTCACGTCTGTTCCTTGCGATTGGTATTAAACAGCGGTACCCCGGCCATTCGACACAGGCCGGGCAAATTGCAGCAACCTGTCATGCCGGGGCATACCTCGGGCGGCTTGTCGTCGTTGTCGATGAAGATGTTGATGTTTCAAACCTAGAAGAGGTGATCTGGGCGGTCTGTACCCGCTGCGATCCCGCAACTGGCATCGATATTATCCATAATATGTGGTCATCGGCGCTTGATCCGGTAATTTCTCCTGATGACCGCAAGGCCGGAAAGCTCTATAATAGTCGCGCAATAATTGATGCCTGCCGACCGTTTCACTGGAAAGACGAGTTTCAGGAAGTGAACGCCCCAACCCCAGAGGCTCGCCGCGAGGCATGGGACAAATGGGGGCATCTCAGAGATTGACGAAAACACCGGTAGTTCAAAGCCGCTGGTGCGTATATTTGTTTAAAAACCAAGTTTGATTAACAAGGGAGACGAAAAATGGACGGTGGAAGAGAGAATTTTAGCCCGCAGACAGATTTGCGCGACTTTCTCGCAGCCTGCGAAGAAAACGGCCAGCTTGAAAAAGTAGACGGCGCGCATTGGGACAAGGAAATGGGCGCTGTTGTCGAGGTGCTCTATCGTGAGCGTGTCGAGAAATCCAGAGCCGTTTTGTTTGATAAGGTTCCAGGCTATCCCGAAGGCTTCCGTTGCCTCTATGGCATGTTGGCGTCGCCGTATCGCCTGGCGCTTGCGGTTGGCATGGATACCGAGCTGAAAGATGACCGGTTCGCGCTTCTCAAGGCCTATCGCGAAAAGATGTTCAATCATGAACCGATCCCACCGCGTTTTGTCGATGATGGTCCGATCATGGAAAACATTATCACCGGCGATGATATTGATATTGAGAAGCTGATCCCGGTGCCTATTCATCATGAGCTCGATGGTGGCCGCTATATCGGAACTGCCTGTGGTGTTATCACCCGCGACCTCGATAATGGCCGCGTCAACTCCGGTACCTATCGCTGCATGGTGCATGACGGCCAGACCCTGGGCGTCATGAGCTCGAATGGCAAACAGGGCAACATCCAGCGCGCCAAGTATTTTGCTAAGGGCGAGCCTTGCCCGGTAACGATCGTTGTTGGTGTTGATCCGACCCATTTCCTCGCCGCTCGGATGACTATTCCGGATGACGTTGAAGAGTTTGCCTTCCAGGGCGGTCTTGCCGGCAAGCCGATTGATTTGATCACCGGCGATAACGGACTTCCTTTCCCGGCCAATTCGGAAATCGTGATCGAGGGCTATCAGTATCCCGACGAGACCCGCATGGAAGGTCCGTTCGGTGAGTGGACTGGTTACTATGCTGGTGACGCCGAGCAGGACCCGATCTTCAAAATTGAAAAAATATACCATAGGAACAATCCGATCCTGACTTGCGCCGCGAGCCAGAAGCCACCGCATTCTCATCTGTTCGAACGCTGCTTCACCCGCTCGGTGACGTTGCTTGAAGGGCTGCAAAAAGCAGGCGTTCAGGATGTTCGCGGTGTCTGGCATCATGAAGCCGGTTCTGGTCGGACCTTCGTGGTTGTCGCGATTAAACAGCGCTTCTATGGCCATGCCACGCAGGCTGGTTTGATGGCATCACAGCTTAACCCGGCAACTTACTGTGGTCGTTATACGGTTGTGGTTGATGAGGATATCGAAGCACATAATTTGCACGACGTGGTGTGGGCGATGGGTACGCGATCCGATCCAGAGAAAGATATCATCCATCTTAACCAGTGCCAGTCATCGCGGCTTGACCCGATGCATGGCGAAGACACGCTCTATAACACGCGTGTGGTCATCAATGCTTGCCGTCCGTACGAACGTATCGATACGTTCCCGCCGGTGGCACAGACCTCTCCAGAGCTTGCCGCTGAAGTGCGCGCCAAATTTCCTAAGGTCTTTGAAAACTAGGCGTCGATTGCTTTAATCGATGGGATGAGAGAAAAAGCCCCGCTTTGGCGGGGCTTTTTTATAACCGCGTGGTCACAAATTTATAAAGCCAATTCATTTGTTAGCACTGTGATCGGGCGGGTATCATGATGTGTGGAACTAATCCAATCGACATCACCCGGACAAACTGCTGACGCGACGTTAGAGCATCGTATTGAAGATGGTGTTCTGGCAGTCATAGTGTCGGGGCACTGGGTGTTTAGCGCTTATATCCGCATAAATTTCATTCCATTTACGTGCGCCCCTAAAACGCCGTAGAATGGTGCCTAATAAAGCATAATCTTCCAGAACTTTTCGGAGGTTTCGGACCATGGCGACACAACTTAGTCAGAACAGCAATATTACCTTAACACCGCTCCATCCGGTGATTGGCGCAGAAATCGGCGGTGTTGATCTCAGCCAGGAGTTAGATAGCGCGACAGTCGAAGCGATCCGCGACGCCTGGCATGACAATGGCATCCTACTATTCAGAGGCCAGGATATTACCGGTGATGAGCAGCTGCGGTTTGCCAGCCACTTTGGCGACGTTGCCGAACGTCACACGCCGAAGGAAGGCGCCAATGTTGCTCAGGTCGGCGCCGCGCCTGATTGGAAAAATCTGATGATGGTTACCGACAAGAAGGATGAGGATGGTAACCCCGTCGGTGGGCTTGGCCATGGCGAGATGTGGTTCCATTCTGATAAGTGCTATCACGAGCGGCCACACCGCACGTCATTTCTGTATGGCATCGAGATTCCAGCGGATGGCGGACACACCAAGTTCGCCAGCCTGTATGGCGCCTATAATAAGATGCGTGATGAGTGGAAGGACCGGTTCGACGATGCGCGGATCATGCAGGGCTATGATTATCGGAATGTCGAGCGGCTCGATCTTAATATCAATCTCGATAACATCTTCCATTTCAGCCAGCCGCTGATCGTCACCAATCCTGGCTCAAAGCGGAAAGCGCTTTATGTCTCCCGCCTGAATAGTATGTGGATTGAAGGAATTGACCGTGATGAGAGCGAGGAAGTTCTCGCCGAGATGTTTGACCTCACGGAGCATGCCGACAATTACTACGAACATGTCTGGCAACCGGGTGATTTGATGATGTGGGACAATCTCGCCTGTCTCCATGCCCGTACCGACTGGCCACAGGGTCAAACACGTATGCTACGCCGTTGCACAACGCTCGGCGTGCCCCTCGATTAAGGAAAACTGATGTATAGCCTTTATTTCTGCCCGGGTACCTGCTCGATGGCGGCGCATATTCTGTTAGAAGAATGCGGCGCAGAGTATGAAACAATTGCAGTGGCGCTGGGCAAAGGTGAACAGCGCGGTGAGGAGTATCGCAAGATCAACCCGCATGGGAAGGTCCCGGCGCT
This sequence comes from Alphaproteobacteria bacterium UBA2964, assembly GCA_905182615.1. Taxonomy (GTDB): domain Bacteria; phylum Pseudomonadota; class Alphaproteobacteria; order MPNO01; family UBA2964; genus UBA2964. The sequence goes on from CAJJCG010000024.1 coordinate 22,229, forward strand.
GATGGTTGACGACAAAATTATCACCCAAAATGTTGCGATACTTACTTATATCACCAGCCAATTCCCGGATGCGAAACTGGCGCCCGGCAATGCAGGGGATTATGCCCATTGTCTCGAAACCACTGGTTGGTTGACCAGTGCTGTACATCCGGCATTTGGGCTGGCGCTACATCCAGAACGGCCGGGTGGCGAAACCAGTATGGGTGAAGCAGGTGAAAAGGCCATTGAAGATGGCGCGCGGGCGAGCTATTGGGCGGCGATGCAAGAGATCGATAACCGGCTCGCCAATCGTGAGTGGATGATGGGTGATCAATACACCTTCCTCGATGGTTATACCCTGGTGTTTTATGGCTGGGGTAAGCGCATTAATATGCCGATGGAAGATCTCAAGAACTTCTCGGCCTTCAAGGGTCGCATGATCGCGCGGCCTGCTGTGCGGACGGTTTTGGAGAAAGAAAAAAGCCCGCTCTTGGACGCTGCGTGAGGCGTTAAAACCAGATATTTTTTGTGACCTTGAGCCTAGAACTTACTCTGCCAGCTAGTTAAACTCGCAATAGTGGTTGTCTAAGCTACGATTGATTCAGGGTATTATTGCGACACTTGAGTTCGAATATTGTAATAAACGAAATTATTTCGCGATTTGGTGGAATGTTAGTTGCCGTGACAATTGCGGTTGCGTCCATTGGTTCGGCAAATGCTCTCCTTGTTGACCAAGGGATGAACACTCTGGATACGGATACGAGCTTGCAATGGCTGGACCTTACCGCAACCGTCGGGGAGTCATACAATTCTGTTGCTGGCGGTTTCGGCGGTTATCACGCGACGGGATACCGGCATGCGACGGTTCTTGAAGTAGCCCAGTTATTTACCAATGGCGGGATGACTTTTCAGAATGGCGGTAATTTTCCGGTAGATTTTGTCACCGCTAAAAATCTTACGTTGCTCGTGGTGTCACGATAGCGGTGTT
>CAJJCG010000025.1 GCA_905182615.1 Alphaproteobacteria bacterium UBA2964
ATATGAGGCTGCTAGCGCTGAAGGTGTTGCGATAAACCCTGGCTCGGAATGGGTAGCTGACCCTGAAACCGGGCGCCACAAGATGCGGCTGTGTTTTGGCAATCCAACGGTTGATGAAATCCGCGAAGGCGTGACCAAGCTCGCCAAGATTTGCCACCGCGAATTTGGTGTGCCGGAGCGCGGGTCTAATATGGATCGTTAGATCGAATCAGTTTCGACAATCGACCGGCTCATAAGCTTGCGCTACTCTCTGGCTAAAAGATCAATCAGGGAGAATACGATATGGAAGATTTCAAAAGCCCCGCCCTCAAAGGGACGACCAACGTCAAGAAAGTCGACCCGGTGCCATTTAGACCTTCCGGGATTTTACACTTTACGATCAGCGTTCCCGATCTGGACGACGCCATTGAATTCTACACCACGATTGTAGGAGCGACGTTGTGGCGGCGGATTTCTTATTCAGCTTTCATGGCGGTCGGTGATAATTTCTTTGTCCTGTCCAACATCGGCTATCACCGGAGGCCCAATGACCCTGGCCATTGCCTTATCCACAATGCGTTTATTGTGTGTGGTGACCAGTTTGACCAGGCGGTCAACTATCTTGAAGCCAATGACATCGAGATCGTGCGCTATGAAGATGAGGGACATACTTCATTTGCTGGGCGGCACGTCTATTTTCAGGACCCGTTTGGCAACGCTATTGAGATCATCGATTTACAGGATATTGGCACGGTCGAGGACCCACCCATTCCGGGATGGAACAAGAACCGGATTCGCAATAACTATTTCGGCAAAAACCAATTCGAGGAACTTTGACGCGGTTGATTACTGGGCAGCAGATTCCCGTTCAGCCTTTTTGCGTTCCATCTCTTCGACCTCCGCTTTGGTTTTGCCCCAAGTCGGCGGGTTTTCCATGTACTCGTCTTCTTCTGGAGTGTTTTGTCGGCCCATCACCTCATTGCGGTGCGGGTACCGGCCAAATTTCTTGATCGTATCGTGATGTCCTTGCGCCGACATGATCGAGTGTTCATCGGCGACTTCCTTGTAGAGTGGCAGGATACGTTCATGATGCTCGAACTGCTCGCTATGTTCGAACGGCAGATACATGAAGATCTTTGGCCATTTCTCCAGCCCTTTATGAAAACCGTTATCGAGGGCGTGAGTTGTGACCTCACGTGCCTTGGCGTCGGCGGCAAAAGCACGCGGTGTGCCGCGATAAATATTTCGTGCAAATTGATCGAGACTGATGATGAGGGCCAGACATTCTTCCGGGGTTGCCTTCAGGTGATTATATTCACCAGCAAGGGCACGTTCATGAACACGGGGGTATTCATTTATCAATGTCTGATCGAATTCCGGCGTTGAGTGGAACCATACGTCCCGCTTTTCAAGCGGTGTCGTCATGTCGGTCGTGCCAAACCAGAGATTTAGAATTTGTTCTGCAAGCGGGTCCATTTATGGGGTCTCTTATGCGCGGCCTAGAGGTTGAGGTGATGTGTCATTTAGCGCGATCTGTTCCTGCACCAGTCGTTCCATCATTGTCATTTTAGCGTCTCGGTGTTCTTCGCTATCCCAAAGATTTTTTAGTTCGCCGGGGTCTTTTTCCAGATTATAAAGCTCGCCCCAGTCATGTCCGTAATAGACCGAAATCCGCCAGTCCTTGGTGATCAATGTACGCGCCTTTGGATCCTTGCCAAGAACCGGCAGGATACGTTGATTATCTTCCTCGATGAGGACGGCGTCTCGCGGGCCAGCGGAACTCGGATCGGCGGCCACTGACAGCATGCTCTTGCCTTGTAACCCGTTATAGGGAGCCACTCTGGCACGATCGAGGACAGTTGCCGAGATATCCATAGTTCCTGACAGTGCCTCAGTGTTTACTCCATTTACGTCTGAATCCGGATCAGACCACAGGAAGGCGACCCGAATCAATTCGCGATAATGCGCGGGGCCTTTACGCAGCATGGAGTGATCACCAAGGTGATCGCCATGATCGCTGGTAAACATAACAACGGTGTTCTCGCGCAACCCATTGGCCTCAAGTGCCGCCATGATTTTACCGACACCATCATCGACCATTGCGATCATGCCGCAGGTGAGGGCGCGGGCTTCCAATGCCTCTTGTGCGTTAATACCATAAGACATGATTCCGTCTTCCGGTGGCTTGCCCTCATCGCGCCGGTCGAGCAATGCCTGGACATGCGGCGGTGGCTGCCAGTCATTGACACTGTAGGAGTCCGGCACTTCCATTTGTTCTGGCTTATACATGCCCCAGTATTTACCAGGGGGTGTGAAAGGGTGATGGGGGTCCGGAAAGGATGCGACCATATAGAACGGCGCGTCATCGTCTGAATTGGCATAGTCATTGATGTATTTCTCGGCGTGATCGGCGATCCAGGCCGTCGGGTACAATTCTTCCGGCACCTTGGTGCGCCAGGCCTGCAGGACAGAATAGTCATGCGGCATGCCGTTCTTGGGGCCACGCAGATCATCGGCATCGTCGCGACGGCTTTTTAGCCACCAGTAATAATCGCCACCGCATTCGTCACCATGGCCAAAACATAAATCGACATGCTCATAGCCGTAAAACGGTAGATCAAGCTTGGCGTCGGGGTTGTCCCAAAAATCGGGACGTTCTTGTTTGTAATTGCCGTCCATAAAGGCGCCTTTTTGGGCTTCCTTTTTGTCCTCGCGCGGAGCTGTGTAGTCTTCTGGCGTGTCGGTTTCTGTATTCATCGGTGGAAAGGTCGTAAAATTTTGCAGATGGCTCTTACCAACCAGAGCCGTGCGATATCCCGCATCGCGCAGCATTTCGACAAAGGTGTTGGAGGAAAGCGGCAGCGGAATACCGTTTTGCCGGACCCCATGGGCTGACGGGGTGCGACCGGTCATTAAGGTCGCGCGGTTGGGCATGCAAACTGGGTTCGATACATAGAACCGGTTGAACTGCACACCGGTATTGGCGATGGAATCGATATTAGGTGTTTTGAGGACGGGGTGTCCCGCACAGCCAAGATAATCCGCGCGATGTTGATCGGTGATAATAAGAATAAAATTCGGCCGGTCGGTCATGGTTATTGATACCCCTGATCCCTGAAATCACTATTCCTTCATAACGCATCGAAGGCGGCTCGCCAAACGGGCCGAGGCTATTTATCCAGAGTAACTTTCCTGTATTCTACTAGCAACAACACCAAACGTTTGAATAGGGAGATATGAAATGGGATCGATCGACTCGGATGCACATGTGGTGGAGTGCGAGGCCACTTTTGATTTTTTGGACCCGGAGTTTGAGAAATATCGGCCATTGGTTGTCCAATCAAAAGATAACCGCGCTGTGTCCAGCCAGGTTGGTGTACTTCAGCGCGAGTTCTGGTTCCTCGATAATCGGATGCTTCCCAAAGAGGGCAATGTCGGGGCGGATACCGCTAAAGAATCTCGTGAAATGGAAGATATCAGCGGACGGCTCAAGCATATGGATGAGCTCGGCATTGACGTTCAGGTGCTGTATCCGACAGTATTTTTGCGTCCATGGACCCAAACACCGCAGGTCGAATATGCGTTGATCCGATCCTATAACCGCTGGCTGGTGAGCATCTGGAAGCAGGCCCCGGATCGCCTACGTTGGGTGGTGATGCCGCATCTTCTAAACATGGATAAATGCCGCGAAGAGCTGGAGTTCGGTAAGGCCAACGGCGCCTGTGGCGTCTATATGCATGGCATCGAGCATGACACGCCGCTGTTCTCTGAGAAGTTTTTTAAGCTCTATGAAATGGCGGAGGAGCTTGATCTACCGATCTGTTTCCATGCTGGGAATAACAGCTTTCTGTTGGAAGGCATGTATCGCGAGGATAGCGGGTTTGCCAAGGCCAAGTTGCCATTGGTCGCGACATTCCATCAGCTGTTATTCAAAGGTATTCCGGCAATGTTTCCGAAACTGCGCTGGGCTTTTGTGGAAGTTAGCGCTCAGTGGATTCCGTATGCCCTTAATGACCTTGGTCTTCGGTTGGCCCGCCGTGGTGAAGATATGTCGAAATCGATCATGGCGGACAATAATATCTGGGTCGCTTGCCAGGTTACGGACGATATAGATTACGTCCTGAAATATTCTGGTGAAACGCAACTGGTGGTTGGGACTGATTATGGGCATGCCGATACCTCAACCGAGATCGAGGCACTCCGTAAATTGAGCTCTGATGGAAAAGTGTCTCCTGAGGTTGCCACCAAGATTCTGGAGGATAACGCCCGTGCGCTCTATGGCCTGTAGTTCAGAATATATTCCGCGTAATTGGCTGGCCGTGGTGGCTTGGGTTGGCGTGCTGCTTTGTCCGGAACTCGCAGTTGCCCGAGCGCGCAAGAAATTTCTCAATATCGCGGCGTGCATGCTGCAGTTGCCAGAGACGAGATTTCAGCTGTGTTGCGTCTGGTGTAGCAGAAACGCAAGGCGGTAAACGCCTGGGACCCGCATGGGCGGACTCCCCTGATGGTTGCGGGCCATAAGCGCGATGTTGCCATCGCGACGGCGCTGGTTGCGGCTGGTGCCGATGTAAAAGCCCGCGATTCACAGGCCTATGATCTGATAACAATTGCAGCGGTCGCTAATGATGTTCCAATGCTTAGAATGGCTATCGCCTCAGGGGACAACACTGGTCTCGTCACCAGACGGGGCCGCTTTGATCGCAGTGGCGTATCTCGGGCATGTTGAGGTTGTTCGAATATTGATTGATAGCGAAGCACCTTTGGATCATGTGAACAATCTCCGTTGGATGGTATTGATCGAGGCTATCGTGCTTGGCAATGGCGGTAAGAACCACATCGCTTGTTTCAAGGCATTGGTGATTGCTGGCGCTGACCCGAAGATTCCTGATGGTAAGGGTGTGACGCCCCTTACATTAGCGAAGCGGCATGGCTTCGCTGAAAGGCTTAAAACCCTTGAAAAAGCGGATGCGCGTCCGTAAATAACGTGAAGAAAATATTGTTGTTTGAGTTTTAGAAAGAGTTTTATGTTGAAACGATTTATTACTGCGATGGTTGCTTTTGGTGTGGTTTTATTCACAATTGGGGTAAATGCGGCAGATGGGAGCAAGCGCGTGAAAATTACAACGAATTTAGGTGTCATCGAAATAGAACTCGCACCTACGGAAGCGCCGGCATCGGTCGAGAATTTTCTGAACTATGCCAAGGCTGGTTTTTATGATGGAACGATTTTTCATCGGGTGATTGAGGGTTTCATGATTCAGGGGGGTGGCTTTGATCCCGGCTTGAAGAAAAAGGACACCAAAGAGCCGATCCAGAACGAAGCTGACAATGGATTACAGAACGTCGTCGGCGCCCTAGCGATGGCGCGTACCAATGATCCCCATTCGGCGACTGCGCAGTTCTTTATTAATACAGCTGATAATCATTCGCTCAACCATACGGACAAAAGTCCCCGTGGCTGGGGTTATGCCGTCTTTGGAAAAGTAACGTCGGGTCTGGATGTCGTGCGTCAGATAGAAGGGTCGACGACCGGACAAAGCAACGGCATGGGCGATGTGCCTATCGAGGATGTTGTAATCCAGAAAGTCGAAGTCGAGTAACTCTTAAACGGGTTTTCTAAATTCTTTATTGCAGGCGGGGCGGGGTCTTAACTCGCTCCGGCAGTGGATGGCCGCGATTCTCGCTGCGGGCCCGTCGGTAAATATCAATCGCCAGCGACAAATCTGACAGCCCCATCCCCATTGCTTTGAACAAGGTCATATCGGCGCCGCTTGGGCGCGTCACATCGTCTCTGATGAGTTCTGAAATTGTCCGGACGTTGTTCCAGCCCGCATCACTGTCGCCATCATAGTGAGCGACGAATTCGGCAGACATATGTTTGATGGTACTGAGATTGTCGACGGCGATCAAATCGACCCGGTCGAAAATATCGTCGGTAAACTCTGTTCTGGCAGCCACAATCGCACCCATGGCGTTGAGGTGGGAACCCTTTGCCATCATATCCGCCGTTAGAAACGGGACCGTTGAGTTGGTCACGATGGTGACAATTGGCATATCCTTTGTTGTCTCCTCTAGGGTCTCACAGGAAATGACTTCAAAATCGAATTCGGCACGCACGGCTTCGGCAAACTTGTTCCGGTTCTCCGGGTTGCGGCTGAACACCTGCAATCTCTTGAGAGGGCGGACCGCGTGACAAGCAGCCACTTGGGGTAGCGCCTGCTTACCGGAGCCGACAATGCCCATTTCGTCTGCGCCGACCGGGGCGAGGCGTCTGGTGCCAACACCGGTCATGGCGGCGGTCCGCATTTGGCCTAGAGCAGTGGCTTCAATGACGGCGAGATTAGCGCCATCTTCCATCGAGAACAGTTCAATGATAGTTTCCGACTTTCCGCGGACATTGATCCAGTTCTTGAAGCCACAGATACCTTCGCCGCCGACCGACGATCCCAGCACATGCATGGCGTCGTTATCGGCTACCATCAGGTGACCCTTGGTCATGTTCTGTGCTTTGCCTTGCGATTCCAGCGGCAGAACGCGTTCGAGGGCATCGATAGCATCAGGCAGGCTGACCATCGACGTGACATCGGCCTCGGTGATCCAGATAGGGGAGTCGGCCATGTTTGTTGTTATTCCTTATCGATCAGGCGGAAAGAGCGTAAGGGATCTGATCCGGGCCGGAGCCTTCATAATATTCACCGGTTTCGCGGTTATAGCGGCCCTGTAGGACCTCACCGACCAGTACTCGGCTGCGCAGAATGACGGCAACAGACCGAACATCGCTGCCTTGTTCGGCGTGGATGTCATAAGGCGGCACGAGATCGGCTTTGCCAGCCTGTCCTTGAGTGTCACTCACCATCTCGACTTTGACATAGCCGTCTTCTTTGCGAGTCTCGACAGCCTTAAAACGCTCGAGCGACTCAGTGCCGTCCAACAGCCCATACAGCACCCATCCGTCGGCGTGATCGTGAACGCTTCCTGTGCGGCCAGGTACCCGGACAACACCGTTAATGACAAAACCATAATCTGGATCAACATAGAAAAGCAGGTTTTTGCGGCCTTCGGTTGAGGGCCAGTCTTTGCAATGTTCCTGTAGAGCGGGATCTGACAGGAGATCACTTTCCATTAATTCATGCGCGCGTTTCATACGGGTTTCGTCATCCGGAAACTCTGACCAGATGCCGCGCAAATCACTGACGAACTTTTCAAACGCCGGGAGCATTTTCTCACCCATCGGATACCTCTATTGCATGGTTCAAAATGTGCTGAAAACTATCACGACATGTTTGATCCGACAATGTGGCCAGCTTCTTTGCATCTCGGCTCCGGGCCGTTTAAACAGGGGACACAGAATTTAGGGAGATACGAGCATGGAACTTAGAATTGGGGGACGGAACGCGTTGATCACTGGCGGTAGTCAGGGTATCGGGCGCGCTTGCGCTGAAGCGTTGGCAGATGAAGGCGTGAATATCGTTATCGTCGCCCGTGATGCCGAACGGCTGGCGACGGCGGCGACCGAAATAGCCTCAAACAGAACCGGGCGGGTGACGCCGATAGCAGGTGACCTCACCATTGCTGATGATGTTGAACGTGTTGTCGCAGAGGCCGTTGAGGCCTTGGGTCAGATCGATATTTTGGTCAACAATGCTGGCTCGGCCCCGCTCGGCCGGATTGGTGATCTCAGCGACGATGTCTGGCAATCGAGTTTTGATCTCAAGCTGATGGGATATGTCCGTTGTTCCCGGGCGGTGATGGGCGCGATGCGGGAACGAAAATGGGGACGGATTGTAAATGTCATTGGCCGCGGTGGGCATTTCCCGACCGCAAAATACATTGCCGGTGGCGCAATCAATGCAGCCATTCTCAATATTACCCAGGCGCTGGCCGAGGAATGTGGGCCCGACAATGTTTTGGTCAATGGGGTCAACCCGGCTGCGACCGCCACGGAACGCTGGGACACATTGGTGCAGCAGCGAATGAAGATAAATGGCCAGACCGAAGAACAGGTGCGGGCGGCGTCGGCGTCTAATGTCCCGCTGGGGCGTATCGGCAGCCCGCAAGATATTGCTAATATGGTGACTTATCTTTGTTCCGAGCAGGCGAGCTTCGTGAATGGCTCCCTGATTGATGTTGATGGTGGGGTCAGCCGGGCGCTTTAACGATCTTACGGCCCATGCCCAGTAGATAGCGGGCTTGAATCTGAGAGATCCATCATGCGTCTCGAAAGTCGCTCGAGCATTTCGGTACGGACGCCAATATGGCCGGGGTCGTCCCACAGATTATAAAACTCGTTGGGGTCATTTTTAAGGTCATAAAGCTCACCCCAATCTGCTTCAGAATAGAGCGTCATGCGCCATTGACCGGCGACGATCGTCCGGGCCCGGAAGTTCGGATCGAAACCCATATAACCACGGCGTTGGCTTTCTTCGATAATCATCGAATCATGACCAGGTGCTCCCTCAGCGATTTGGCCAAGGCTTAACCCTTGCATGCCATTAAAGCCCTCGACACCGGCGCGATCGAGGAACGAGCTTGCGAGATCAAGGGTACCGGTAAAGGCGTTTGATGTGTTACCGCTGGTTTCGGTAGTCGGGTCCGACCAGATGCATGGTACCCGGATCAACCCCTGATAATGGATCGCTGCTTTTAACAGAAGTTGGTGATCGCCCATGAAATCGCCATGGTCGGTTGTAAAGACAATGATGGTGTTGTTTGCCTGACCACTTTCTTCAAGTGCCGTGAGCACGCTGCCAATCGCATCGTCGATCATGGTGATCGAGCCGTAGTTGAGGGCGATGGCTTCGCGGGCTTCTTCCTCGCTGCAGCCAAATCCGCGCTGTCCGGTTTTGTTTGCTTTACCTTGATCGCGCTCGGCATGCAGGGCGGTAACGTTCGGCGGAAGTTTTCCTTCTGGATGAAAGAACGCGTCTGGTGCCGGTACGTCGGCTGGGTCATACATATCAAAATACTTACCCGGTGGCGTGAAAGGGTGATGCGGGTCTGGAAAGGAGCATTGCGCGAAGAAGGGTTTGTCGCCGCCGGACTTTCCCTGCTGTTTGATGAAATCGATGGTTTTTTCAGCGATAAAGGTTGTTGGATACAATTCTTCTGGAACAGCGGTGCGCCATGCCTGCGGCGCCTTGATCTCTCGGTTTGAGGGTAGGGCGTTCTTTGGCCCGCGCAACGAGTCAGGGTCGGGGTGTCGCTCGGCAAGCCATCGCGAGTAGTGCCCAGTTACGCGATCGCTATGGCCGATTGCTAGGGAGACTTCATCAAAGCCGTAAAACGGTAGCTCGGGTTCAAAATTTGGGTCTTCCTGCCATGTCGTTGGCAGTTCTTGCTCATAGTCGCCATCCAGCCACATATCCCGCTGCGCCTCGGTGAGATCGGTCGGTGGTTGGACTTTGTTGGGATCAAGGACTGGCAGCCCGACTTCGACTGGGTTGGACGAAATACATTGCAGATGGCTCTTGCCAAATAGGGCTGTGTAATATCCCGCGGCTCGGAGTAGCTGTGTAAAAGTCGTCTGATTCAGCGGAAGGGGGATGCCGTTTTGCCGGACGCCATGAAGTGACGGCATACGACCAGTCATTAGGGTGGCGCGGTTTGGCATGCAGATTGGTGTTGAGACGTAAAATTTATCGAATTTGGTGCCGTTCGCCGCAATGCCGTCAATGTTTGGCGTCTGAACGATTTTGTTTCCGTAACAACCAAGATGATCCGCCCTGTGCTGATCATTGATGAACATCAGAAAATTGGGTTGCTTAGACATCGTCTTTCTCCGTATTTTTGCCTTAGGTCTAGGACCCAAAACCGACTTCTGAAAAGAAGTCATTTACAATTTTCGCGCAGGCATCTGGTTGTTCGATCTGGACCATGTGTGTGGTTCCCGGCACCGCCTCGTATGCATGCTCAAATTCTTCATTCAGAGCCTGATTTATCAATCCGGGAGATCGGACGTTTGGGTCATCAGGATCGCTCGCAATAACTTTGAGTGGTCCCGGAATATCGCCGAATTGTGGACAAAGGTGGAGTTCCGAATTCGTTTTATAGACCTGAGACTCGCCTTCCGGCGGACAGCACAGAACCCATTCGCCAGTTTCTGTATCTTCACGGAGAATAGAACGCGCCATCAGGGCATGTGATCCAGGAACCCAGCGGCTGAGGCTTTTTGATCCGGCAAACTGTTCGGCTAATGTCTCTGGATTGGAGAAACGGTAAGGTCGTGTTTTTGACCAGTCCGACAGCATCAGCTCAAAACTCTTGGCGATTTCGTTCAGCGGGTGTCCTGGGCTCGGAACTAAAGGCGGGTCGAAAAGAACAAGAGCGTTCCATCGCCAACCTACTGTCAACGCATGCCATACGGCGGTGACCGCTGAGATCGAATGAAACAGTCCAGCGGTTGGTTTCGTGCCAAATGTATTTTCGATACCGTTTAGCACGCTATCCATATCGCTCACAAAATAGGTAATGTCGTGATGGCTGATATCGTCATGGCGCGGATTATGACCGTGGTTGCGTTGGTCATAGAGGATGAGGTCATAATCATCCATCAGCAGCTGCCAAAACGGAAAATAGGCGTCGGTCGCAAAGCCGTTGCCGTGCGCGAGGATAAGCCGTGGACCATCGGGATTGCCATGTCGACGGAGACGAATAATCGCCCCATCCGTCATCGTAAGGTCTACGGTTTCTAACGGTGTAGGTATGGTGAGTTCAGTCATGGGCCCTTTATAGCGTAGCCGATTGGCTGGGGCACCCATCAAGGGCAAATTTGTGGCCTCCTCTACTCGTTTGGCCAATTGCCTGTTGCCGTTAACTTCGGAAACGGGAGGACGACATGCATCAATGACCGCCAGCACCAAATTTAATCAATCAACAAAATTCTACTCTCGCGCAGGAATGGCCGGATTACTAGTCGGGCTGCTTCGGAAGCGGTCGAAAATGTATTTACCCTGCTACGCAACCCCGACAGTACCATCGGCTTTACGCGCGTTCTAACGGCGGGTGCTGTGATCGTTCTGCAGTTTTCGAATCAAACGGCTTGAATTCTTGTCGCAAGGACTTAATCTTATCAGATCACAGACCCACGCATACAAACCTGGACTGGCTAGGTTGATGTTAGGAGGAAAGGATTGACAATGCTGACGCTACTCTCCCCTGCAAAAAAAATGAATATGGCCCCCGCCGAAACGCGTGTCCCGATCACGGAGCCGCGCTTGCACGATGATACGCACGAGCTTGCGATCGTCGCCAAAACGCAGACTGCGGAAGACCTGAAACGTCTGATGCATATCAGCGACAATCTTGCGACCATGAATTTCGAGCGGTTTCAGGCATTCAATCTCGACAATAAGAGCAATTCCGCCAAGCCGGCCGGGCTCGCCTTTGATGGCGACGTCTATTGGGGGCTCGAGGCTGACAGCCTTTCCGAGGACACGCTTTCTTATGCGCAGGATCATCTACGCATCCTCTCGGGCCTTTACGGTGTTTTACGTCCGATGGACGCGATCCAGCCTTATCGCCTTGAGATGGGCACCAGAATGGCGAATGGCCGCGGTAAATCCCTCTATGAATTCTGGGGCGCCCGCATCTCCGATCGACTAAATGTGGATCTTGCCGATCATGCCGACACAACCGTGGTCAATCTGGCCTCAAACGAATATTTCAAGGCCGTGGACGCCAAAGCGCTTGGACGGACGGTGATCGAGGCGAAGTTCCTGAACGTGAAGGACGGCCAGGCCCGCACCCTCATGTATTACGCCAAGCATGCCCGCGGTTCCATGGCACGCTGGATCATGGAAAACCGTGTGGATCGGGCTGATTGCTTAAAAGATTTTAACGCCGGTGGCTATGCCCTCGACGCGGCCGCCTCAACGGACAATGAGCTCGTCTTTTCCCGACCTCAACCGCCTTTAAAAGGGTAAGAGAGTTCGATTGCCCTAGTCGTTGGGGCCAAAGCTTCTGTCAAAAAAGTTGAGCCAATTCTCACCTAAAACCCCTGCAACCTCGGTGTCGCTAAGGCCAACCTTGCTTAGCCCGGCTTCGATATTGCCAAAATGGAGGTTGCCGTGAAACCAACTTGGCATCGGAGGAAAGCCGGCATTGTCGGCTGACCCTTCCCCATAATCGATGTCTTTGGTCCAACGCCCGACTCTCATCCACTCGACCACGCTGTCAGGCTGGTCCTGGCACAGGTCGCTACCGATGCCGACATGCGCTGCCCCCATTTTCTCGACGAGCTCGGCGATCATCGTACAAAAATTTTCCAGGGTGCAAGCCGCGCCATCCTGTAGGTGGTGCGGATAAAGAGAAACCCCAAGCATGCCACCTGTTTGGCTCAGCGCGCATAACACATCGTCAGATTTGTTGCGTAGTGCCGGATGCCACGCTGCGGGATTTGCATGGGTGATGGCAATCGGGCGTTCTGAAAGTTCAATTGCTTCCAGTGTAGAGCGTTCGGCGGAGTGGCTCATATCGACCACGAGACCGACCCGATTCATCTCCTTAATGACCTCCTTACCCATGCGGGTAATCCCGGGATCTTCAGCTTCGTAGCACCCTGTCGCGAGAAGCGACTGGTTATTGTAGCTCAGCTGCATGAAGCGAACGCCAAGCGTATGAAAAATTTCTACGAGCCTGATATCGTCTTCAATAGGTGAGGGGTTCTGGAAGCCAAAGAAAATGGCAGTACGTCTTGTCTCTCGCGCCCGACGGACATCATCGCTGTTGCGGCCCTGAAAGATCAGCTCGGGGTAACGCTCAAACCAGGTATTCCAGGTTTCAATATTGTGAACGACTTCCCGAAAATTCTCATGATATGCGATGGTGACATGTACGGCGTCCATGCGGCCTTCGCGCATTTGGCGGAACACCTTTTCCGACCAATTGGCATATTGCAGGCAATCAATGCGATGCCGGTTTGTTGAGTCGCTCATGGTGATTTGGATGCCACAGGGTTTCGCAGGGCAACGACCAAATCGATCAACACGGGCGAATGGCGGGGCAGGCTTCTCGCACCAATGACCGACCGTGAATGTCGTCCTGCATCGCCGAAGGTTTCCATCAGAAGGCCAGACACGACATCCGCTATGTCGGAACTTTGGTCAAACCCATCAGCGTGCGCGACATAGCAATTGAGTTGCAGCACGCGGTCTACATTTTCCAGCCCACCCGCGGAATGGTTCAACCAGGCGAGTGCTTGCTGAGCACAAATACGTCCGGCCTGTTTCGCTTCTTCCAGCGATACCGTGGCCCCCACCAAACCGGTATAGGCCATTACGTTACCCTCTAGTTTTGGAATCTGTCCGGCAAGATAGGCAGTTCGGTCATGCACTGTGATCGGGTCGTAGGCATAAATCGTCGGTTCAGGGTTGGGTAGGGATTGTCTTAACGTGTTGTCCGTTGTTGCACTTTTATTCGTTGTCACTTCCCGTTTCTCCGTCTGTTTCCGCATTTCATGTTCAATAATCATATTGATAATCAATACACCAGCGATCATGCGTGAACTCAACAAAGCTCGCGCGTTCTCTCCGAATTTCTGCGAGGCAGAAAATCGTGTGGTGCCGTAGACCCTTGCAAAAAAGAGGCTAAAATCGTTCCACACATTAAATTCAAACTAATCTGTGGAGGCTTTCGACATGACGGTCAATTTCAACAACGTGCATGAGATGTTGCTGATGGCGCGGCGCAATCTGAGCCAAGATAACTGGGATTACATTAACGGCGCAGCAGAGACGGAAACTACCCTGCGGCGCAATCGGATGGCGATTGATAGTCTCGCTTTCCGGCCACGCGTGTGCCGCGATGTGCGGGCAATCGATACCAGCACGGCCTTCTTGGGTGAAAAGATCCGTATCCCGGTTCTGCTGGCACCGATGGGTAGCATCCATCGTTGGACACCTAACGGCGCGAGCGATGTCGATACCGCCGCGGAAGAGTTTGGCACGATCAATTTTATCAGCACTGTCACTGAGCCAAGCCTTGAAGAGATCGCTGCCAATAGCCCGCATCCAAAATCGTTCCAGATTTATGTGCGGGGCGATGATAACTGGATCAAGGCGCTGGCGAAGCGCGCCGTTGATGCGGGGTATAAATCGATCACGCTGACCGTCGACTCC
>CAJJCG010000026.1 GCA_905182615.1 Alphaproteobacteria bacterium UBA2964
AAACTGTCTGATTATTTGACCCAGCGGATTTACCGCGAAGTCAAAGACAGTGAGGAACGGCAAGAGATGTTCGATCTCATCCCACCTCTGGTCGAGAAGATGGCTGGCTCTGGTTATGTCAACGACAAGGAAGCGGCCTCTGCGAAGCTCCGGTCTGCTTTGCGCTCAGGTTATGCAACGAACCGTGCAGTGTATTTGGCGTCGCGGTCTTCGATGGTCGATGGCGAAAAGGTTGGGCAACAACTTGGGGCAGCGCTTGAAGATGCCTTGCCCGATATTGCTACTGATGACTTTGATGCGGCGGAAAGTGCGGCGGGGATGGCTTTATCGGCTCTTCAACGGGCCAAAAGAGGCCCGTTTCGGACTGGGCGCATGGATGAAACTACGGAACGCCGGGATATTTCGTGGCTCCAACGACGTGGATACAGTTTTGACGATATCAAAAAGGCGATGGGTTTGGATTAGTCTTACTGATTGCCCTTTTGCTCATCTGGATAGGATTCAAGGGCGTCTTCCAGCATTTTGAGCCGTCGCCGTGACCATGCCCAGACGCCAATACAAACAATCGCACCGGCAATAATGGGCGGCTGTAATCCAAAGTAAGACGAGAGCCAGCCCATCAGGAGCGCGCCAATGGAAGGGCAGCCCCGGGCAATGAGTGTATAGAAGCTCAACATACGGCCCCGCATCGAGTCATCAACAGCGACTTGTATCAGCGTTTGTTCAGTAACCCCGATCGCCACGATGGCGTAGCCAACGGCTCCGGTGAAGGCCATCGCGATCCAGAAATTATCGGTAGAAGCAAAGCCGATGACGGCGAGACAAAGAATGAGGGTGTTGAAAATCAGAATTCGGGTGAGACCTTGAACGCCATCGCGTTTGGCTAATGCAATGCTACCAATAAATGATCCAACCCCTAACATCGAGGTAAGCCAGGCAAAGCCATCAACCCCGCGGTCAAATATCTTGTCCGCAAACCCCGGCAAGAGTTCGATGAAGGGTCGGCCAAAAATCGCCATCATGACCAATATGATCAGAAGCGGCCCAATACCGGGGTGGTTAAAGGCATAGCGGAAACCGTCCATGATCTCCGTCCCCAACGTCGTTGCTTCTTTTGCTTTTTGTCCGGCACTGCTTAACAGCTGAACTTTGTAGAGCATAAAGACGAAGACGAAATCTGCGACGACAGTGAAGATTAAAACTGGGCCGACGCCCCAAAATGCAATGGCGGGGCCAGCCAGTGCCGGCCCTCCAATACGGGCGATATTGAAGATGATCGCGTTGATACTGACGGCGGAGGTGAGCGCCTCTCGGCCAACAAGGGATTGGATAAGGGACAGCCGTACTGGGTAATTGAACGACATGGCTATGCCATTCATCATGACGAGGCCGAACAGAAGGTAGACAGTGATCTGGTCCGTTAGCGTTAGCCAGACAATTGCCGATGAAATGATCGCAGAGATCGAAACATAGAGCCTAATTGCCTTTAGCCGGTCCATGCGGTCTGCAAGGGCACCTGCCAAGGGTGCCATGATAACGTTGGGGAAAAAGTCGGCCATTGCCATGGCGCCGAGCCATGTTGGGCTTTTGGTGAGTTCCCAGGTCAGCCAGCCAACGGCAATACGCTGCACCCACATGCCAGCCTGTGAAAAGAAATTGCCGGCCATGTAATTCCGGAAATTTGGAATTTGCAGGGTGCGGAAAACGGCGCTGCTGCTGGAGTCGGCCATATGGTTTCTCTTGCTGAGGCGAAGGGTAAGCCTGTCTTTGATATTCTATCTCTTTTGCCGCTGAAGCGACACGCTACGGGGTCTAGTCGCTTTCTTCGTCGACACGAGCCGTCGCGGCTTCGGGGAACACGGTGTTAATCGCGTGCAGGGCAATTTGTTCGTCCTGTAGGGCTTTGACACCGGATACGCCCATCGCACAAACCAGATGGTCGTCAATGATGATCGGTACCCCGCCCGCAGCGGCGAGTAGGCCGAAAGTCGCGTAGGCTTTGTGATCGTTCTGAATCCAACGCTCCCAAACGCTGCTAGGCCGTGCGGTCATAGCGGCGGTGTTGGCTTTACCAAGTGAAATATCGTCATTACCCGGGCGAGCACCATCCATTCGATGTACCGCAATGATCCGGCCACCATCATTGAGAACGGAGATCACAACCTCCCAGCCCTGACGTTGTGCTTCTTCTTCTGCAGCGGCCAGCAGTTGTTTGGCATCATCCAGTGTAAGGGCGGGTTTCATAATCATGGGGTCATCCTTTGATTGGGTATGTGGTCGTTTATATTCAATCGCTACATTCTGAAGACAGACGATGAGGCGTCAAAAGACCGTGATCCGTCTTCAGAGTCTGTACTGCATAATATTAGTTAGCTACCTTACTATTAGCTTGCTTATTATAACCTAGCTTATTAATAATCAGCCGACTTCGACAGTAAGGAATTTGCGATGAGTTTTCGGGAGCCCCCCGACCATGTTGGCTATTTGATTGGCGACGTGTCGCGCATGTTACGAACGGTTTACGACCGCCGGGTAGAGCCGTTGGGGCTGACGCGTGCCCAGTGGCGCGTATTGGCGCGGATCAGCCGCATCGAAGGCTGTACGCAGACCGAACTCGCCGCTGAGCTAGAGATTGAGAAGCCAACTCTCGGGAAATTAATCGAACGGCTCGAGGAAAAAGAATGGGTAACCAGACGCCCGGATGAAAATGATGCTCGTACAAAACGGGTGTTTTTGACGAAGCGGGCAGGACCGGTTTTGAATGAAATGTTTTCACTGGCCGATGAGGTGCTGGATGCTGCAATTGCGGGGCTTAGTCGTAAGGAGGCTGATCAATTAAACGCTGCGTTGTTACAGGTTAAATCCAATCTATCGGAACTGCTGCATTCAGATGGCGGGGCTAAGTAAACCAATGGGCCGCGGATCAAAAATTCTGTTGCGGTTGTGTCTGCTTGGCATTGTGCCAATCATCGCCATTATCGTTGGCGGGCATTACTGGGTCAAAAGCACTCGCTATGTGACTACCGAGAATGCCTATGTGAAAGCACATCATTTGGCGGTCAGTGCTGATATTGATGGCCGGACAATTCGGGTTTTAGTGAAGGAGAATGATCGGGTCAAACGCGGTGACCTTCTCTTCACACTCGACCCAGAGCCGCATCGGATCAACGTTGCCAAGGCCGAAGCGGAATTGGGTGGTATTCGCAATACGCTGCAGGCTCTGCGCGCAGAATACCGACAGGGAATCGCCGAACGTGTTGATGCCCGTCAGGAAGTTTCATATTTCAAACGAGTGTTTGATCGACAGTGGAAATTGTCGGCTCGAGGAGTTGCCTCGCGGGCGCGTTATGACGAGGCAGAACGTAATTTGACAAAAGCGCGGCAGTTCGCTCGAACGCTTGAACAGAAAATTTTGCAGGTTCTGGCCCGTTTGGGTGGGAAGCACACGATCCCGTCAAACCAGCACCCGATGTATTTGGAAGCCGAGGCAAAGTTGCACAGCGCTGCCCTCAACTTGCGGCGGACACAGATCCGATCTCCATCCGATGGCATTGTCGGCAAGGTGTCGCTACAGGTCGGCGAATATGTTGAAGAGGGAAAAGCGGTTATTCCGATTATCCAGACTAGTGAGACCTGGGTCGAGGCCAATCTAAAAGAAACCCAACTTACCTATGTTCAGCCTGGGCAAAAGGTAAGTCTCACGGTTGATGCCTATCCTGATGTTGAGTTTGAAGCATCCGTGAGCTCCATCAGCCCATCGACCGGTGGAGAACTGTCCGTCCTGCCACCACAGAATGCTAGTGGCAATTGGGTGAAGGTTGTTCAGCGGGTGCCGGTTCGTATTAAGCTGAAGAAAAAGGGCAAGGGCCCCGCGTTGCGCGCAGGTATGACGGTCTCTGTTATTATTGATACCAAGCGGAAGCGTACGCTGGCGGGCATCATAAGTTCTGCGTTTGCCCGAATTGGCAACGGCGATTGATCGGCCGGCGCAATGGCGTCTATTTCTCAGGAAGCAGATAAATTCGCCGGGATTAACCGGCCACTGATTACGGCGACCGCTATGATGGCGACGACGGTTATCGTCCTCGACATTAATATCGCGGCGATAGCACTGCCCCACATGCAAGGCGGTCTGTCTGCTAACCAGGACCAGGTCTCGTGGGTGGTCACCACCTATTTCATGATGCAGGCCACGACGATGGCCGCGACTGGTTGGCTATCCGCGCGCATTGGCCGTAAGCGGCTGTTTATCGGCGCGCTAATGGGTTTTGCGTTTTGTTCCCTGATGTCTGGCAACGCGGAATCTATTCCCGAGATCATGTTTTTCCGAGGACTGCAGGGCATGTGTTCTGCGCCTATTGTTCCTATTTCACAGGCTTTGATGCTGGATTCCTATCCCCGAGAGAAGCACGGGCAGGCGCTGGCGATATGGGGGACCGGTGTCATGTTTGCGCCGGTGATGGGGCCAGTGATTGGTGGTTGGCTAACGGATGAATTCAGCTGGCGCTGGGTCTTTTATGTCTCGACGCCGTTTGCCATTCTTGGGGTCATTGGCGCGATATTTTCCGTAAAGGGAACCGCGACTGATCGCGATAAGCCCTTTGATATGATGGGGTACTTGTTCCTCGTCATCGCGCTGGCGTCACTTCAGCTGACGTTGGATCGCGGTGAAATCGAAGGTTGGTTCGAGTCTAACTATATCATCATAACGATGAGCGCTGTGGTCCTTGGCCTGTATCTATTTATCGCCCATAGCCTGACAACAAAAATCCCCTTTATCAGTCCCGGTATATTCCGGGATAGAAACCTGATGCTGGGTATTGTTTTCCAGTTCATGCTTGGATTTCTAGTCCTGTCGATGAACGTAATTATGCCGCTATTTCTACAAAATTTGCGCGAGTTCCCCATTCTAATGGCGGCAATGGTCATGATGCCGCGTGGTGTCGGCACATTGATTGGTCTTGTCGTAGCAGGGCGGCTGTCAAACAAGGTCGACCCGCGGGCGGTTATTATCTTTGGCTTTTGTTGTGTGGCGTTTTCCGCCTGGCGGCTGTCGAATTTTACAGTCGATGTTGGTATCTGGGATTTTGTTATTGCGGCGTTCTTTAATGGCATTGGCATCGGGGCAATTTGGGTTCCCCTGACGGCTGTCTCGTTCTGGACATTGCCATCTCACCTGAGAACAGAGGCCTCTACCTTTACCAGCCTGTTCAGGAACTATGGCAGTGGTATCGGTGTTTCGGTCGTCATCAGCATCTTGTCCCGGTCGCAATCGACAGCGCATGCCCATATGTCGGAGCGGGCCAATCCGTATTCGGAGGCGATGCAAGAGCCTTGGCTACCCGAACAGTGGAGCTTGAATTCGGTAGATGGGTTGCGGCTCCTGGATTCGGAGATAAGTCGTCAAGCTCTGTCGATTGGCTTCTTCAACGACTTTTATCTGATCATGATTGGGGCTCTTGCCTCTATCCCCGTCGTTATGCTGCTGCGAAGTCGGCCGACGACGTAGGGACGACGAAATAGGAACAGGGTGCAAATCCCGAATTTTGTTTTAAAGTTCTTGAAACAGGGAGGAACACAATGATTCCAGAAACTAAAGTTAAAACATTCTCCGTTTCAGAAACGCGGACTCGGAATACTTACGGCGTCGATAAAGAGGCGAAAATTGTATTTGAAGAAGATGTTGCAGCGGAGATGCGGGACGGCATCAGGCTGATGACCAATGTGTTCCGGCCCGCGAATCCGGGAAAATACCCTGCGATCCTTAGCCTGGCGCCTTATGGCAAGCATTCCTATCCGCCGGATAAACAGTTTGAGCGCATTCCCAATGTTGGACCTCTGCCATTCTCAGAATATACCGGCTGGGAAATGCCCGACCCGGTTTACTGGGTGCCGAATGGTTATATCGTTGTCGGGGCTGATTGCCGCGCAACGAACCAGAGCGAAGGTGAGCATTTCGCACATTTTGACCCACAAATTTCTCAGGACTTTCATGATCTTGTCGAATGGATTGCGGAGCAGGAATGGTGCGATGGCAATGTCGGGTCTAACGGTGTTTCCTATCTCGCAGCCACGCAATGGTTGGGGGCTTCCGAAAACCCGCCACATTTGAAAGCCGCTATCCCGTGGGAAGGTTTTAACGATTTTTATCGCGAACACGTTACCCACGGAGGTATGCCGGATACGAATTTCTATCGTGAAATTTGGGGCCGCCGGATGAATTCACAAACCGGGTTTATTGCACAGGGGGCGACCGCGGAAGATTCGGTTGCAGAGCAAAACAACCGTCCGTTGATGGATGATTTTTGGCAGGCCAAGCACCCTGACCTTTCCAATATCGAAACAGCGATCTTTGCGGTTGCGAGTTGGGCAACGGCGGGCCTTCATACGCGCGGTTCGATCGAGGGGTTTAAGCAGGCGAGTTCAGAAAACAAATGGCTTTACGGTCATGGCCGCAAAGAGTGGGAGACCTATTATGCCCGTGAAGGCCTCGAGATGCAGAAGCGTTTTTTTGATTGCTTCCTGAAGGGGCAGGAAAACGGCATGCGGGAAACACCGCGGGTACGTATCGAAGTTCGCGACTACTTCTATGATGGCCGCGAACGGTATTTCGATGATTTCCCGATACCTGAAACGGATTACCGACCGCTCTATCTGGATGCCGCCAATAATTCTTTGAATTCCGCGCCAGTCGATGATCAGGCGCAATCCCGCTATGCGGCGCAGAAAACTGGGTCAGAGGCGGACAGCACGACCTGGGAATACATTTTCGATGAAGCTGTAGATTTGATCGGCCATATGAAGCTCAAGCTCTGGGTCAGCGCTGAAGATGCCAATGATCTCGATCTGCATGTTGCGGTCAAGAAGTTCGATACGCATGGCAACGAAGTGTATTTTCCGGATTTCCAGCATATCGAAAACGGCCTGGCAGCAAGCGGTTGGTTGCGCGTGTCACATCGTGAGTTGGATGAAGAGAAATCGACACCCTGGCAGCCCTGGCTGAAACATGAACGGCTCCTCAAGCTGGCACCCGATGACATTGTCCCGTGTGAAGTCGAAATTCTCGCCTCAGCGACCGGTTTTCGCGCTGGTGATAAGCTACAGCTGATCGTCCAAGGCTATGATATCATCAGCGTGTTCAATCGTTTCAAACATGAGGATACGGTTAATGCCGGTCATCATGTTATCTATACGGGCGGCGACTATGATTCACATCTACTGGTGCCTGCCGTAGCTGTTTAAATCAGCTCTTCGGTTTTGAGCCGATAAGCGCGAAGACGATCCGGCAGGTCTCAGGTCCTGAGTTGATCCAGCTGTGCAAATTGGCCTGCTGGATCATCACGTCGCCAGCATTCATATGCACCATCTCGCCGTCGTCGAGCTCCATATCAATCTCGCCGTTGAGGCAGATGACGTAGTCGACGCTTTCGGTCCGGTGCATACGACCGGGTCCTGGCGGGTAGTCGATGACGCGGCACCATGACCCCAGAGCTGGCGGTTCTATTTCATTTTCGCGGATGCCGAAATCTTCGTCGATCCATATTTCGGCGGGGGTTTCATCACTGCCCCAGATTAGTGTGGAGACATTGCCCCGTGGGCGTAAAAGGCGCTGCGGTGCCAATCCGTCATGCATAACCACGGCTTTGCCGCTTTCATCATGCGTCGTCACAATACGCCGAATGGATGGTAAAGGGGGAATTTTACCTTCCGGGTAGGGTTCGACGGGGGCGAGAGGCTGCGGGCCGGGGCCTTTCAACGCGCCGCCCGGTGGCCGTTTGGCATCGATCAGCACAAAGGCAACGCGACAAGTCTCGGTGCCCCGGTTGAGCCATGAATGGACCGTGCCTTGCTGAACGAGAATGTCGTGCGCCCTCATATGGATTGTGACGCCGTCATCCATTTCCATATCGACCTCGCCTGACATGCAGATGGCGTAATCCAGCGTGTCAGTGCGATGCATCCTGCCGGGAGTGCCGGGCGGGAATTCGACAATGCGGAATCCTGAGCCGTTGGGTTCCGGTTGGATGATGTTTTCGCGCGCGCCGAAATCCTCATTGGTCCAGACTTCAGCCGGGGCTTCAACAGTGCTCCAGATAAAGGTCGAGATATTACCAAGCTCGCGGATTTGGTGATTGGGGGCGGGGCCATCCATGACGATGGTGGCACGGCCTTGATCTGTGTGTCCGGCGACAATGCGGCGAATGGCGTATTTGTCTTCATTCATGATCTGTTCCCCCAACTAGGACGTAAATGGATTTTCGCCGCCGGGGCCTTCGACACCGAAGGACACCAACAGCACGGCAACGGAAATATAAAACCCGAGTAGAATTATGAATTCGACGAGCGGTTCTTTGCCGAGAGCCGCTTCCGCCTGCTCATACAACGCGTCACTTAATCGGCGCTGGTTGAGCATCCCTTTGGTTATGTCGTAGATTAGCTTTTCGGTGTCGTCGAAGAAATTCGGAATTTTGCCGGCTTTTAGCGCTTCGATCACAGCATCATCCAGGCCAAATCGCCGTGCGCGGCGTTCATGGACAATCCATTCGTATGGTGCCTGATAGGCCTGGGCGATCGTCAGGATAGTCACCTCTTTAAGCTTATGAGGGAGCGGTGAATCCGACATGAGCTGGTCGATAAACTGCGATACCGGATCGCAGATATTTGGCGCGTGCAACATGACCGCGAACGGTCCGCCAACTTGCCCGCCGGTTCGCTGCGCTGCTATTCGGTCGTGCAGCTTGCCCTGTAATTCTGTCATTTGATCGCGTGGAATTGGCGCGAGTCTGGCCATTGTTCTCTCCCTGAATTTTTTCCGCAGATTGCACGACAGATTGGTTTGCGGCAACGGTAGCGGTGGCTCTATTTCTAAGCCATTCTAAGGGCGTCATTTTACGGGGTATTGGGTACGAAGATGAAAGCGATCGAAATCGATAGTTATGGCGGGTCGGAAGTTCTGGTGTACCGAGATGTGATGAATCCGATCCCTGGAGCGGGAGAGGTGGTTGCTGATATCTATGCGGCCAGCGTCAACCCAGTGGATTGGAAAGTTCGTAATGGTGAACGGCAAGCATCGTTACATCTCAAGTTCCCCCATGTGTTGGGCGTAGACTTTTCGGGTGTTGTTCGTGCTGTTGGCGATGGAGTTACCCAATTTTCAATCGGTGATGAAGTCTACGGCACCACAGCGCAGGATCAGCGCGGCTGTTATGCCGAAGCACTGGCGGTTCCCGCCAACCAGCTGGCCTTGAAACCCAAGAGCATGTCGCACAAGGAAGCGGCTGCGATCGCGCTGGTTGGTTTGACGGCACTGGTGTCATTGGATGATGTTGCGGGGCTCAAGTCAGGTGAAACGATACTGGTTCATGCCGCTGCCGGTGGCGTCGGTGGCTTCGCCGTTCAATATGCCAAACATGTTGGCGCCAGAATTTTTGCAACAGCAAGTGCGCCAAATCATGACTATGTCAAAAGCCTCGGAGCTGATGTTGTTATCGATTACCGTAATCAGGATTTCACAGAGATCGCGAAAGATTGCGATGTCATCTATGAAACCGTTGGTGGTGAGGTGCAGGCGCGAAGCGTCTCCGTTCTTAAACCTGGCGGTCGGCTAGTCTATATAACAAAGCCGCCGGAAGGTTTCGTCGCTCCCGACGATATCGAATATCTGAGGCCAAAGGTGCCGCGTGATGGCGGGCATATGGGGGTGATTAGCAACCTCATTGATCAGGGAGCCGTATGGGCGCCGGAGATCATTGAAATGCCTTTGGATCAAATCAAGAAAGCGCATGAGTTAAGCGCAACGGAACATGTGCGGGGTAAAATCGTCCTCGCGGTTCGCTGAGAGAAAAGTAAATGAGTGATGTTCTTCGCATAGAACGAAATGGCGCGCTTCTTCGACTGACGATGACACGGTCCGATAAGCGCAATGCGCTTAATTCCGAACTAGTAGAGGCATTGGATACAGCGTTGGCGGAAGCCAATGCAGATGACGCTGTTCAGGTGATCATGTTGGCGGCAAAGGGCTCTGTATTTTGCGCTGGCGCAGACATTAGGGAATTTGCGGGCCGAACGGATGACACATCGGCTTTGTCGGCAAAACGCTCGGCGGGTATGGGACGACTTTTCCTAATGTCTCAAGTGAGGACTAAGCCCGTTATTGCTGTGGTGGATGGCCCGGCGTTAGGCGGTGGTGCGGCACTCGCTATTGCTTGTGACATCGTGATGGCCAGCAATGAGGCGAAGTTTGGCTACCCTGAAATTAAGGGTGGTTTCGCCGTGGCCGGTGTTCTCCCGTTACTGGTTAAGCATGTAGGCCGAAAGGCCGCTTTTGATCTTTGTGCGACGGGCAGAAGCATCGATGTTGAAGAGGCGCGGTTAATGGGGTTGGTAACCTATGTCGTGGACTCAGAAGATATTCTTATGGAGGCAGAACGTGTCGCCGAACAATTGGCCGGGTATTCACCTGATGCGCTCTCTGTTATGAAACAGATTGTTCAGAAGTCCGGTGACCTGCCGCTAGATGAAGCCATCGTCTATGCGCGGACGGTTAAAGCGTTAGGAAACGATTAGGCGTTTCCATCTCATTATTCTTATAATTGATCGTGATGATTGCTATGATTGATTTGGCGAATAAGGGCGATACATGGAAAATCTCGCAAATCTCGACCTGAATTTGCTGAAGGTTCTGAATACTCTCATCGAGGAACAGAACGTCACGAGGGCTGCTGTTCGTCTTGGCAGAACGCAGCCGGCGATAAGTAATGCTTTGAGCCGTCTGAGAAACCTACTTGGTGACGAACTTTTAGTCAGAGGTCCCGGCGGGCTTACTTTAACACCCCGAGCTGAAGCCCTGAGAACGCCACTGCATGATTTGATGCAGCTCGCAGAAATATGTGTTTCCGAAACAGCGCAGTTCGACCCGTCGACGGCAACGGGTGTTTTACGGATCGGTCTACCGGACCGGCTTAGCCTGCCCGTTTTACCACCTTTGGTAAAACGGTTTGGAGAGGACGCGCCGGGATTGAGCCTTCATGTGAAGACAGCAGATCGAGGCCAGACGATCAGCCTTTTCGACGATGATGAAATCGATTTGGCGTTGGGATGGCCCGATAACTTGCCGTCACACTTACGGTCGGAGTGGCTGTTCGATGAAGAGCTAGTCTGCGTGTGTCGTAGTGAGCATCCTGTGTTGTCCAGTGGCAAGCCCTTTGATGCGCAAGCGCTGGTTTCATACCCCCATATCGTTGTAAGTGCGACCGGTGGCCAAAGAGCGGCGTTTGATAATCTTCTGGCGGATCGGGGGCTGGAGCGTAGCGCGCGGGTTTTCGTTGCGGGATTCTCTGCGGTGCCCGAGCTCCTTTGTACATCCGACATGATTGCTGTGTTTACCAAGCGGCTGGCGATTATTTTTGGTAAAAGTCATGGCCTTATTCAATCAGAATTGCCGTTGGAACTTGGTCCGTTGGGTCACTTTCTGGTCTGGCCGTCGCGCTATGATGGTGACCCTCGCCATAGCTGGTGTCGTGACCAAATTCGGGATATTTGTGGCGCTTTGGATGAGCCTGCAGCGCCTATTTGAAATGAACCCTTCCACCGCACCCCTTGCGGTGCCAAAATTGGTCTAACAACTTATAAAACAGGTTACCTTCGCGTGGCTAAGACTTCCAAATCCTCCGACGATATCGTGCTCGTTCATAGCTCTGACATTCATGTGGATGACGGGTATACGGCGCGTGCCAATGATGGCGATGGCACAAATCCACTATTAGATGTCTTGAGAACAGCAGAATTAGTCAAAGCCGATATTGTTTTGCTGGTTGGTGATGTTTTTGAACATAACCGGCTGGCCAACGACATTGTCTCAAAAGCGGCACGTATTATGGGGGGTGCCCCGATGCATGTTGTGGCACTTCCGGGTAACCATGACCCGGCAATACCTGATTCTCCATGGCATCACAAAGAGATGGGGAAGGCGGATAAGCTCCATATCCTCGGCGTAACGCATAAGCGGGCTGTACAGTTCCCGGATTTTGATCTGGAAATCTGGGGGCAGGCGCATCGGGACTATGGCGATATGAACCCGTTAGCGAGACCGAGAAAACGCAAAACACGGTGGCAAGTCGCCTTGGCGCATGGTCATTACGAGCCCGTTGCTGATAGAAAAACGACGCTTCGCGCCTCTTGGCTGCTTGATGATGCAGAACTTGCTGCAACCGGTGCTGATTATGTGGCATTGGGGCACTGGAATCGGCCGATAAAGGTCGGTAAGGGCGCTGTTCCGGCCTATTATTCAGGCTCACCTGATCTCGCAAAGACGGTCAATGTGATACGATTGACGGCTTCTGGTGAGGTGAAGGTGAAGCGTCAGAAGATCACGTAGATATTCCCATATAAGTTTACAGGTATTTGGCGTTTTGCGATTTCGCTAAATATGTCAGAATAGCGCATCAATTTTGAGAGACAGGATGAAGCACATGGCTGGGAATACTTGGAAACGCAGTAGCTTGCCGCGCGAGCCGGCGGAACTTGGGAAACCACTTGTTGATCCCGCCCTCTGGTATCCAAAAGATATTTTGGCCAATGAAGACTGGATTTATCGTCTCTCTGATAGTGAGATCGCTGAAGTAAAATCGGCCGTCGCCGGCGTTGAAGAACGCGGGCTCGATATCAAAGACATCACTAAAGAAGACTTTCCGCTGCCGACACTGGGGCCTTGTCTGCAGGAAGTTCAGGATGAACTCATGGAGGGGCGCGGTCTTGTTTTGATCAAAGGCCTGCCAATCGATGATTTTAACCGGGCGCAATATGCCGCTGCTTTTTGGGGTATTTCGGTTTATGTCGGTCGGGCTCTGTCCCAGAACCGGCAAGGACACGTTCTGGGCCATGTAAAGGATATTGGCGGCGATTATTCAAAGACGCGAGGCTATAAGACAAAAGCCCATATGGCCTTTCATTGCGATCAAGCTGACGTCTTAGCGCTTGGCTGCATTCATGACGCGAAAGCCGGTGGCGA
Organism: Alphaproteobacteria bacterium UBA2964; assembly: GCA_905182615.1. Taxonomy (GTDB): domain Bacteria; phylum Pseudomonadota; class Alphaproteobacteria; order MPNO01; family UBA2964; genus UBA2964. The sequence goes on from CAJJCG010000026.1 coordinate 13,010, forward strand.
GCATCTCGTATGCAGTGCTGTCGCACTCTACAATGAAATGATGAAGCGCCGCCCTGATCTGGCGGTAGAGCTTGGCTGGAAGTTTTATCGGCAGCTTTCGACTGAAAAGCATCCGGGACAAAAAGATCCATTTATACGCCAGGGTATTTTCAATTTTCACGATGGCTATTTCGCTGTACGCGGTGTGAGCTCAGCGTTGAATAAAGGTCAGACGATACCGGGTGTGCCGCAATTTACCGAAGCGCAAAAAGAAGCGCTGCAGATGTTCCGCGATATTGCACCAGAGATCGCGATCGAGGTTCCGTTGGATCGTGGTGATATAAGCTACGTAATGAACCATGTGACGCTGCATTCGCGAACAGACTTTGAAGATTGGCCGGAGCCCGAACGTAAGCGGCATCTTCTCCGTTTGTGGATGAATGCCGGTGATCGACGTCCGTTGCCGCCAGAGATTCATAAATTCTCGCAAGGCATATACGATGAAACCACAAAGTTTGTGGCGCCGCTCGACGCCGAGTAGCATCGCGTTATTTTATTCAGCGGATGAGCGGAACTCACTCAGTTTTTTGAAATCATCTGACTGAGTGAAACCTTCGCAAAAACTTTGAAGTTGGTTGGCGGCACTATCCGGCCACCCACCAAAGGCGACATTTGCTTTAAACTTGGTGACAAGCTCATTGCGCGACAGAGATTCTCGGGCTCCGCCTCGCATATGCGGTTGTTCAATCTCTCTTTCGTTTCCGTCTCTTAACGTCGCGCGTAAATGCCCGCTGTAATTGGCGGGATATTCATTTTCTGGATCAATCTCGTATGACACGCGATTAGCTAGGTCGCATACGGCCTGATCAGCGACACGCTCATCGGTAAACTGAGCCAGGCCAGCGGCTTGATCGATGATCCCGGCGGCAACGCAGTACGGGACGCTGAACTTGGCGGAATAGGCGGTCGATGGGTTCCGTTTTTCCGACAAAGGTTCCCATAGACGATGAACCGTGCCTTCACCGACTTTGCAGGTGATGCTGGCGATATCGTCCGGTGAGATGCCCTGTCGCGCTAATTGGATGGCGCAATCGATAAAGGGCTGGGTCATTGTCCCGCAAGCGTAGGGTTTGAAGGCGATATTCGCAGCGTGCCAGCTCTGTCCGAGGTCCTCGGTGATCTTGGTAAAATCATTTGGAATAGTGGCGGAAGAGAAGCCATAGAAGAAACCGTGCTCGCCTTCCATGACGGTGCGCGGCCCCATGAACTTTTCACGGCCCAGTAGCGCGGCGCGGACACCGGATTGCGCCGCCCAACCGGCGTGCAGGCGTTTGGTCCAGCTACCTTCCGCCAGATATTCGATAATGCCGGAGGCAAAGCTCCCGGAAATGCCGATGGCGTCAGTCATTTCCTGCTTCGTAGAGCCGAGCGCCGCACTGACTCCGGCGGCCGCGCTTATGGCCCCAATGGCGGCGGTCGGGTGGAAGCCTGCCCGATGCACGCCCATCGGTGCGACGAGCGCCATACGGCACATAAGCTCTGTGCCAACTGCGATACCTCGCAAGGCATCCACGCCTGATAGGTCAAATTGTTCTGCCACTGCAAGAACGGCGGGTATGATGACGGCACCGGTATGTACCGGCGTGCCCTCGAACGTGTCGTCATAGTCTTCGCCATGCGCCGCGGTCCCATTAATCAGGGCAGCAGATGCCACATCAACTGGTGTTTCGTGGCCGATGGCGGTGCAATTGCCCGGTGCTGAACAAGCCCTGATCATTGCGCCGACATAATCGAGGTTTCTGGCAGAGACGCAGAGCCCGGCATAGTCGAGTACCGCGTTACCGATGGCGTTTTCGACCTCCTTTGGGATCAAATCGCATGTTAGAGATGTTGCCCAGGTGCTGAATTCTTGGGAGACCGAGGTTTCGGGAAAATCCGTCATAGCGTGGGTTCTACCTATTATTTTATTTTCTGACCTTAACGATCCAAATGAGCTGATGTCTATGGGATGGGCCCAGTTGCGGCGCTTCAGACTGCCGTATAAAACCAATAAAACACATTTCACGAATTTAGGTTCTGGAGAACACCTATGGCAGATGAAGAAGCGCCGCGGCGCAACGAAGGTTATCAGGATTTACGCGACCTGTTAGAGCGGTTTGAGGAAATGGGCGAGATCGCTCATGTTGATGGTGCGGACTGGAATTTGGAAGTTGGCGCTATTTCAGAAATGACGGCTGCCGAAAAGCCGGGACGGGCAAAGGCGATGTTGTTCGACAACATCAAAGGCTATCCCGAAGGCACCCGAATACTCGCCGGTGGTGCCAATGCCTTTAAACGTCTCGCTGTTGTCTTGGGACTGCCAGAGCCGAAAAACGAGATTGATCTCGTCAAAAGCTATCGCGAGCGGTCAAAGCGCGAGTTCAAGCTTATTCCGCCTGTCGAGGTGTCGACTGGCCCGGTGATGGAAAACATCATGCGAGATGACGAGGTCGATGTCTGGAAATTCCCGGCACCCTTTGTCCATGAACTTGATGGTGGTCGTTATATCGGTACGGATGACGCGGTCATTATGCGTGATCCCGATACAGGCTGGGTAAATTCGGCAACATACCGCGTCATGGTTCATGACGAGAAGACTGTTGGAATCTGGATGTCGCCAGGTAAGCAGGGCCGTTTGATCAGTGAAAAATATTTTGCCAAAGGTGAGCCGTGCCCGGTTCTGATTTCCTGTGGCCATGATCCGCTTCTCTTTCTGGTCTCGCATCAGGAGATTGATCATGAAGTTGATGAGTTTGCGTTTGCCGGCGGTATGCGGGGGCGGGCGCTTGAAGTCATCCCCAGTGAAATTCATGGCCTTCCGATCCCGGCGCATGCCGAGATTGTGCTCGAAGGTGAAATCTACGGTGATGAGTTGCGCGAAGAAGGACCGTTTGGGGAGTTCATGGGGTATTACGCCTCGACCTCAAGCCAACTGCCGGTCGTCAAAATCAAACGCATTTACCATCGTAACAACCCAATTTTGACGCTGGCGGTTCCGTCCCGTCCGCCCGAAAACTTTACCTTCGCCCGTGCCGCGGTGAAATCGGCCATGATTTGGGACGAGTGCGAGAAGGCCGGGTTGAATGGCATTAGCGGTGTTTGGTGCCACGAAGCCGGCGCTGGCCGTTTGTTCAACGTTATTTCGATTAAGCAGCTCTATCCGGGGCATGCTTCGCAGGCCGGGATGCTGGCCATGAACTGTCATGCCGGTAATTATGCCGGGCGTTGGGTTGTTGTGGTCGATGACGATATCGATCCGTCTAATATGTTCGATGTGATTTGGGCAATGTCGACCCGTTGCGATCCACCAGAGGACGTGCAGTTCGTCAAACGATCCTGGTCGACGCCGCTGGACCCGATATTGCGCGAGCCACCGTGGCAGAATAATCGCGGTCTCATTGATGCCTGTCGTCCTTATGGCTGGAAGGATGAGTTTCCGGCCGTCGCTGAAGCAAGTCCGGAACTTAAAACGCAGATGCGTGACAAGTTCCCGCACCTCTTTGATTGACTTCCTAAAGATTTGACAAAGAACTCTTTAAGCAGAAAGTTGAATTAATGACTCGTTCTAAGCCACCTTTCCGCGCAGACGTTGTTGGTAGTTTTCTGCGTCCTGAACGTTTAAAGGAAGCCCGCCGCAATGCCGGGCTGGAGCTTGAATCAACAGCGGACTTTATAGAGGAAGAAAGTATCTCGTTGGATCAGTTGCGGGTCATCGAAAATGAATGCATTCGGGAGCTGGTTGATTTCGAAAAAGAGGCGGGATTGCAGGTAGCAACCGATGGCGAATTTCGTCGTGGTTCCTGGGCTTACGATTCAATCGGCCGTTTCGAAGGTGTTGATCTTCGCCGCCAGGATGATGGCGCAGCGTTTTCTGGAACGGGCTTTCAGCCTCCCGTTGCACATACCGATACCAAGATTGACAGGCAGCAGGGCGGCATTGTTTTACAGGATTACCTGTTTCTGAAAAACCTTACGGATAGCACCATTAAGGTAACGGTGCCATCGCCGACATTGTTCTATGTGCGCGGTGGCCGCGAAGCGGTGAATAAGGACGTTTATCCAGATATTGAAGTATTCTTTGAAGACCTGACACAAGCTTATCGCGATGAAATTCAGGATCTTTCAAACGCCGGATCAACCTATCTGCAAATCGACAATACGGATGCCGCATTGTTGTGTGATCCCAAATTTCAAGAAGCCGCAAAGCGCAAAGGCCTGGATCCGAAAGAACAGATCGAGCTTCAGGGCAAGCTGGTCAGCATGGCAACGCGCGACCGTCCTGACAATATGACCATTAGTATGCATATGTGCCGTGGCAATAATGCCGGTGCTTGGCTGGCCGAAGGCAGTTACGACTTCGTCGCTGAGGCATTGTTTACGCAGTTCGATGTGGATGCATTCTTTATGGAATATGACACTGAACGCGCCGGCGACTTTTCGGCATTACGCTTTGCCCAGAAAGACACGTTTGTCGTTCTGGGGTTGGTAACGACGAAGACACCGGAGAATGATTCTAAAGATGTTCTCTTGCGCCGGATAGAAGAAGCATCGGCCTATATTCCGATCGAGAATTTGGCGTTAAGCCCGCAATGTGGTTTTGCCAGTGTGGCACGCGGTAATCCGATCACTTTCGATGATCAAAAACGTAAGCTTGAACTAATTCTCGAGGTTGCCGACGAAGTCTGGGGAAGTTCTTAGAACTTCTTTAGCCGAGAACTTCATCGAGAAATGCCATTGATTGTGCCCATGAGTTGGGTGCCGCTTCTGGATGAAAGCTTTTCTGCTCTGGATTAAAGAAGGCGTGTTTGGCGCCCGGATGAACGTGAATGCGAAGCTCCGGGTTTGCGGCTCTAATGGCCTCGATTTCTTCCATTGAAACACAGTGGTCTATATCGCCGTAGTGGATCACGGACGGGCATTTTGGCTTGTATTCCAACCGTGCCGGGACATGGCTGCCGTAATAATTGACCATGGCGTCGAATTTCAGCTTGTCGGAGCTGACCCATGCCCATGTGCCGCCTGTACAAAAGCCGGAAATGACGACCGGCCCATAGCTTCGCAATGTGTCGGCGCAGGCATCGGTGTCGATCAGAATTTTGTCGCCATCCAATGAGGTAAAATGGGCGATACCGGCTTCAACGCCTTCCGGTTCGTAGCTATTCGTAATGTTCGGTCCTATGCGGTCAAACAAAGACGGAGCAACAGCGACATAGCCTTCGGATGCCCATTGATCGCAAACATCGGCAAGATGGGGGATGCGTCCGGTTATGGCGTGAAGAATAACAACGCCACCTTTGACCGTGCCGCTTGGATCGCTGCGCCAAGCATCAAAAACATGTCCGTCAGAAGCGTTAATTTTTATTTCGGTACTCATTTTATCCCCCCAGAATATTGATGGAGCTTAGTCGGATTTCTCCCTTTCGCCAATACTCTATGACTGGCGTCTATTGACAGGGGATCTATCAATGGTGCCAAATAGTTTCAATTAAACAAAGTAATTTGGAAGGGAGATTTTCAATGACGAAAACAAGTGCTCGAATTGCCTGCATCGCTGCTTTTGCGGCCATTGCAGTGTCAACTGCAGCCGAAGCAACGATGAAACGGATCACCATCGGGTCGAACCGACAGGGGTCAGTGTTTTATCTGTTGGCCAGTGGCTTTGCCAAAGAGCTGCAGCAAAACTTAAAGATCCGCTCGACGGCACAGCCGCATTCGGGTTCTACGGTTTATTTGTCTGTCGTCAACAAAGGCGAGATGACATTGGGTCTTAATAACTCGATGGATTCGGGTGCATCGGTGCGCGGTGCCGCGCCCTTTAAAAAGAAGATGAAGAACATCCGCGCGATCGCACGGGTTTGGGTCATTCCCTACGGGCTGATGGTGAAAGCGAATTCCGGTATTAAGAGTATCGCTGACCTAAAAGGCAAAAAGGTTGTAACAACGACCGGTCCCATCGTTAATTTGACCAAACTGAATATTGCCTATCTGCATTCTGGCGGCCTATCGATCAAAGACATTACTGCGGTTAAATCAGGCGGCATCGTTGATAATATCAACAAGGTCGTTGAAGGTCGGGCGGATGCCTCTGCCGTTGCCTTGGGTATGCCTGCTGTACGGAAAGCGCATGCTGGGGTCCCCGGCGGTATTCGGATTATTCCTCTCGGTGCTGGTGGTTCTGATGCTTTCCTAAATCGTGAGGTGCCTGGATCGCGTGGTCTTATGCAAAAGCCCAGCAAGTTCCGCCCGTTCCTGACGGAGCCCACACGTGTTTCAGCATTTGACGCTTATTTGAACGCTGGTAAGCAGGTGTCGACGGATGATGCCTATAAGATCATCAAGGTTCTTCACCAGAATTGGAAAAAGTTGCAGAAAGCCTATGGTCCGTTGCGGGGCGTTAAACAGAATGCGATCACGCCACCGACCAACCCGCATCCGTATCATGCCGGTGTCGTCAAATATATGAAGGAAGTTGGCAACTGGTCGGCGGCCAACGAAAAGCAGCAGCAAGCGGCTTTGGCAGCAGCCAAGTAAGGCATCGTTTTCTGAGTTAGTATTGCGTAAAGCACGGGGCCGGATATGACAGACAAGATTTGCAATCTGGCCCTGTGCATCTTTCTTGCACTAATGCCCTTCTGGGGCATTATGTGGATCCTTTCGGTCCCCGATTATTTTCAGCTTGGGCTGGTTTCTGAACAGTCCGTCACCATTGTGTTGGGGCTGGGTGTCGCGGCCGCCTTTCTTAAATATCCCTACGGCGAAAAGGCAGGATATCTTGATCTGTTGCTGGCTGTTGTTGGCTGCGGCGTCTGGATGTGGGCATCATTTAATCTTCAGGATTGGTATCTCGAAGCGGCGGAGCGGCCACCCAAGATGTGGGTGCCGGCTATTGTCGCGATTTTGACAATGATGGAGGGGATTCGGAAGGCTGCCGGCGGCGTGATCGCCGGCATCGTCTGGGTGATCCTGTTATACGGATTTCTGGGCAATCATTTGCCCGGTGTTATCGAAGCGGAGGTTTTCCCGCCGACGAAGACATTGGTTTATCTCTATACCGATGTGAATGGTATTCCAGGCTTGGTGCTCAGGATTATCGTCGAGCTGGTTCTGGCATTCATTATCTTTGGCAAGATGATGGACGTTTCCGGGGCGATGAAGTTCGTCAATGACTTGTCGCTCGGTCTGATGGGGCATCGCCGTGGTGGCCCCGCAAAAGTCGCTGTCGTCGCCTCATCTGCATTTGGCTCTATCTCAGGGTCTACCGTCGCTAATATCATGTCGACGGGCGTTGTAACGATCCCGATGATGAAAGAGACCGGGTTTCAGCCGAAATATGCGGCTGCAATCGAGGCAGTTGCCTCCAATGGCGGACAGATTGCGCCTCCCGTAATGGGTGCGACGGCCTTTATCATTGCTGAGTTTTTGGAGCTCCCCTATGGCGAAGTAGCGCTTGCGGCGCTTCTGCCAGCAATAATTTATTTTTTGGTGTTGTTCCTACAGGTTGATGGCGTCGCCGTTCGGTTTGGTATCAAAGGTCTTCCCAAGGATCAGTTGCCAAATGCCTGGAAAGTTTTGGTCTCCGGCTGGATCTATTTGGTGCCTCTGGCTGTCCTGATCTATGTCCTGATTGGGCTTGGTTATCGGGCAGGGCTGGCGGGGATGTATGCCTGTGCGTTGCTACTCGTCTTTATGATCGTCCGGAATCGGCGTCTTCCCAACTGGTCAGAATGGAAAGGCTTCTTTGTTGGTGGTGGTGAAAATCTCGTGCCACTGGTGATGATCGGTGGTGGTGCCGGGGTCATTATCGGTTTGATGAATAGTACCGGGCTTGGCTTCCAACTGTCTCTGGCTTTGACGGAGATTGCGCAGGCTTACGGTATTCTTGCGATGTTATTTCTGACGGCATTCATCTGCATTCTTTTGGGAATGGGGATGCCGACGGCCGCGGTCTATGTTGTTCTTGTGTCGATTATTGCGCCGGCCTTGGTCGAGATGAAAATTCCGCCATTGGCGGCACATATGTTCATTTTCTATTATGGCTTGCTCAGCATGTTAACGCCTCCCGTTGCGGTCGCTAGTATGGTCGCGGCACAGATTGCAGGCAGTGATATGTGGCGCACGGGGCTAGTCGGCTTACAGCTTGCTGCGGCGGCCTTCCTGATGCCGTTCCTGTGGGTCTTTAATCCAGCACTTCTATTGCAGGGAACCACTTTAGAGATCGTCTATGTCGTTATTACCACCGTCATTGCAGGTATTGTGATCGGACAAATGACGAAAGTCGTCGGTAGTGGCGGTATGATGGGTAGTTTTGGCGTGGTCGGACTTTTGGTCGCTGCGATCTTTATTGGCGGCGGCACTGTCTGGTTTGGAACAACTCACCCTGCAGCGCTGATTCCTGCGGCCGCTGCGTTGATTATCTTGGTCACCATGCGTATTCTCCGGCAGCGAAAATTAGCAGCTGAAATCGGATAATATGGCAGATTCAAGTGGACCGGCACGATACCGGCTCGGTGTCGACGTTGGCGGTACCCATACAGATTTAGTTCTCAACGATATGGCAAGCGGGGCTCTCAGAATTGAGAAGCTGCCGTCTTCGCCCGAAAATCCTGCCTTGGCAGTATTGGAAGGGCTAAAGCGGTTATTGGGAACCGGGGTCAAGCCTGACGAGATTGCCTTTTTCGCCCATGGGACAACCGTTACGACCAATGCTTTGCTCGAAGGCAAGGGCTCGAAGATTGGTCTATTGATCAACCAGGACTTCCGGGCAATTTGTGAAGTTCAGACGCAGGCCCGCGACGAAGGCAACCCGTTCGATCATCTGTTTCAACGTCCGGCACATCTTGCGCCACCTGAGCTGACGCGGGAAATCCCCGGTCGGATGGACTATCTTGGAAACGAAATCCAGCGGCTTGATCGAGATGCCATTGCGACGGCAATACAGTCCCTTGTTGCAGAGGATATACACTCGTTCACTATTTGCTATCTGTTCTCCTACATGAACGATGCACATGAGCGTGAGACCGCTAATATTATCCGCGATATTGCACCGGGTGCGTTTGTGTCGATGTCGAGCGAGGTATTGCCGCGGATTCGCGAATGGCCGCGTTTTTCAACGACGCTGATCAACGCCTATCTGGTGCCGGTGCTGGCGAAATATATTGCTGACCTGGCTGCGGGTCTGGACGACGAAAAAGTTATGACCCGACGTCGGTTTTTGATGCAGTCAAATGGCGGCGTGATGCCTCTCTCCGCCAATGCCGAAGCGCAAACGGTGCATACGCTGCTGTCAGGTCCGGCGGCTGGCGTTCAGGGCACAGCCTATTTGCTCGGCATCGAACAAGGCTGGAAGAATATCGTCACCATGGATATGGGCGGTACGAGTTGTGATATCGCCTTTGTCGAAAATGGTGCGCCGCTTGAGCACGCTGAAGCAATCGTTGCTGGCCGCATCGTTGCTGTTCCAGCGCTTGATGTTTCAACGATTTCCGCGGGCGGTGGCAGCATTGCCCGGGTTAATGCCGGAGGACTGCTTGAAGTTGGCCCTGATAGTGCCGGGGCTGCACCCGGACCGGCCTGTTACGGGAAGGGTGGTAATTTGCCAACCGTGACCGATGCCGATGTTGTCGCCGGCATTCTAAATCCTGACTTCTTCCTAGGCGGCAAGATGCCGCTGGATATGAAAGCGGCGACACAGGCTGTGCAAGATCATGTGGCCACGCCGATGAATATCGAATTATCGGATGCTGCAGCTGGCATCACGCGGGTAATCAATGCCCGCATGGCGGATGAAATTCGAGTTCAAGCGGCTAAGAAGGGCGTCGATTTATCCGGCTTTACGCTCGTGCCGTTTGGCGGCGCCGGGCCGGTTCATGCCGTAGCAGTTGCTGAAGATCTGGGCATTCCACGTGTCCTGGTCCCCGCTAGTCCCGGGGCTTTTTCTGCACTTGGGCTGCTCTGCGCCGACGTCGTTCATGATTATATTCGGTCGGACCTCCAGGACTTGGACGGTATTGATTCGGATCATGTTGAATCTGCTTTTACGACCTTGGAAGAACGCGCCGCGAAGGAGCTTCAGGAAGAGGATCTTGGCGATGAGGATAAACACTTCCTCCGCGAAGTTGACCTGCGCTATGCCGGGCAGGGGTATGAGCTGCGCGTGCCCATCGAAGGTATCCCGACACCACTAGATACCGCAGGGTTTGCGGCGTTGGCGGAACGCTTTCATGAGCGGCACGAGGCTGTGCATGGTCATGCCGCGCGCGGCGCTCTGATCGAAGTTGTGAGCTATCGTTTGCGGGCGGTCGTGCCGATGCCAAAAATTGAAATGTTATCGTCGATTGATCAGGAAACCACACGTTCGGGGCAGCCATCGGATAATAGAGCCTTCCGGGATGCGCGCGGAAATTCGATAGAGGCAGCGGTCTGGCGCCGCGAAGATCTTCCAGCAGAAGGAGACATTGAGGGCCCCATCATTGTGGAACAGCTTGATGCGACAACAGTTGTGCCGGGCGGTTGGTCGGTCCGGCTCGATGATGCCGGCAATATGGAACTCTTTCGGGAGGATATGGCATGAGCATTAAATCAGACAAAGCGGTTGATCCAATAACGGTGCAGATATTGCGCAATCGGATTGGCAGCCTGATGGATGAGATGCATCATCATTTCTTCCGCTCCGGTTATTCGACGATTGTCCGTGAATCTCGGGACTTTAGCTGCGTTATTCTCGATGCACAGGGGCGGCTTCTCGTTGCCCCGCCGATGTTTTTCCATTCCACCGCCTATCGGTATTTCGTACAGCGGATATTTGAACTGGTCGGTGATGATGGGCTATGTGATGGCGATGTCTTTATCTCCAATCATCCCTATGACGGCAGCATGCCCCACGTCCCCGATATGGGCGTCATCGTTCCGATCTTTCAGAATGAGGAGCTGATCGGTTTTTCGGGCTCCATTGCCCATAAGGCAGATGTCGGCGGTACCATGCCGGGCTCCACCTGGGGGCAGGCAACGGAACTGTTTCAGGAAGGTATCGTTTATCCGCCAACTCGGCTCTATCGCGCTGGCGTCTATGACAAGGGCATCGAACGACTGATCGCGACAAACAGCCGTCAGCCTGAACTTACCTTGGGTGATTTGCGCGGGCAGGTTGCCGCCTGCTTTATCGGGCGTGACCGGTTGCGACAGATTTGCGCGGAATATAGTACGGTTGAGCTTGCCGCGTCTTTGGACGCAATGATCGAAGCGGCCGGGGTCGAATTCCGTACTGCGTTGTCGCAGTTGCCTAATGGGATACAGGAAGCAGAATCTTCTCTCGATAGCGATGGCATTGACCGTAATAAGCCCGTCCGTATGCATGTCCGCATGACCGTTGAGAACGGGCAGGTAGAATTCGATTTTACCGAAAGTGATCCGCAGGGGCGCGGGCCGGTCAATATCCGACGGGCTCTGGTCGAGGCATGCTGCTATCAAGTTTTAATAGGCATGATTAACCCGGAGCTTCGTTACAGCGATGCGATACGGGATACGGTTACGATAAAGCTGAAGGAAGGTACGGTTTTAAGCCCGATTCCACCGGCGCCGTGTAGCTCCTATATGAAAACCTGTATGACCGTAATCGATATGCTCCTCGAAGCGTTCGGCACGTTCTCGACGGATCGCGCGGCCGCCTATAGCGGCGGCAGTGGTGGTGGGCTTACGGTTGACTGGGGACCTGGTCCCCGCAAGGCGCGTGGCAATCAATATGAGATCTATGGCTCTGCCTATGGCGGGTCAGCCTCTCAGGATGGTGCGTCAGGGACGACGGTGCATCTGTCGAATATCTATGTAACACCCATTGAGATTGTTGAGACGGAATTTCCCTGTCGGGTGACTAAGTTTGAGATGATTCCCGGGTCCGGCGGTGACGGAAAACATCGCGGCGGACTCGCATTAAGACGTGAATACGAAATGCTTCAGCCAGGCCTCGTGATTTTCCGCGGTGATCGGGCTTTACGACCTCCACGCGGTGTCGCCGGTGGCAAGCCGGGGCGGCCCAGCCGTTTCGTTGTTAATCCTGGCAAAGAAAATGAAAAGGAAATGCCGATTACCACCAGTGTAAACCTCGAAACTGGCGATACGTTGGTGATGGAGGCGGCTGGTGGTGGCGGGTATGGCGATCCTGCAGAGCGTGATCCAGAAAAGCGGGCAGAAGATATCCGTCAAGGCTATGTGACGACGGATTAGGGAGACAACCGCGATGACCAATGCAGCGCCTGGGTATAGCAATACGCATATAATCCGTGTTTTGTGGACTGATGCTGACCCCGCCGGAATTACGTTTTATGGCAATTATTTTAAATGGATGGATGAAGCATCCTACTATCTGTTCAAAGCGGCTGGCATTCGTTGGGAAGACTGGGGCGAAAAATGGGGCGCCCTTGGCATCCCAATTTTGAGCGCGCATGGCGATTTCAGCTCTCCCAGCATGTTTGGCGATGAACTTGCCGTCGAGAGCTTCGTATCCGAATGGGGCAATAGCTCCTTTACGATCACTCACCGCTTCAACATTGGCGAGCGCAAGGCGGCAGAGGGTTATGAGAAGCGTGTGTTTTGTCTCGGAGAGCCGGGAAACCCAGAGACCTTTAAGTCTGCTCGTATTCCCGATGATGTCCGCAAAGCGTTGGGCGGCTAAATCATTGGGGCTTGCTTCAGAGGGAGAACATTTTGATGAGTGACCCCACCCATATGGCTGAAAAGGCCTATTTGAATGATGAGTTTCTAAATGGCTCTGACGCTCGGCCGTTGCGGTTGCTTGCGGAGTACCTTGAACCCTTGGAGCGCTTCGAAGATCATAATATCAAGGATACCATCCTGATATTTGGCTCCGCGCGCCTGATTTCGCGGGGAGAGGCGGAGCAGGGGGTAAAGGATGTGCAGGAGAATGGCGGAGATATCGCCGCAGCTGAACGAGCTCTGCGCACATCGCGCTACTACGAGGAAACGCGCGAGTTGTCGTATCGCCTGACCGAGTGGTCAAAAGCGCTATCTGATTCCGAATGCCGCTTTGTGGTTTGTTCCGGTGGCGGGCCTGGCATTATGGAGGCAGCGAATAGAGGCGCGTCTGAGGCCAAGGGTGAGAATATTGGGCTCGGTATTTCGCTCCCGTTCGAGCAAAGCAATAATCCCTACATCACCCGCAAACTCGATTTTCAGTTCCACTATTTCTTTATGCGGAAATTCTGGTTTCTCTATATGGCGAAAGCCGTTGTTGTGATGCCCGGCGGGTTTGGCTCATTTGATGAGTTGTTTGAATGCCTGACTCTGGTGCAGTGCGGGAAAATCAAGAAGCATCTGCCGATCGTTCTCTATGGCGATGAGTTTTGGAAAAAGGTTGTCGATTTGGATGCTCTGGTCGAGTTTGGGACGATATCTCCCGAAGATGTGAAGCTGTGTCACCGCTCCGATAGTGTAGACGAGGCGTTCGACTATATTACTACGCAACTGACGGAGCATTCGATTGATCGTCCGGGGCTTGGTTTATAGGCGGCTTTCTGTAGCCGTTCGCATAGTACTATTGGTGTTAGTTTTTGCGGTTGGCATTTTCTCACAGCCGACATTGGCGGCTCTATGGGCAGTGCGAGAACTCAGTCAGAAAGATGACGGGACGCTTGCCGCATTAATCTCCCGGCTTGATTTCAAACACGATCCGAAATGGGTAACCGGCGACGTTGTTGTTGCGCTCACGGACCTAACCGGCAAACGATTTGGCTATGGTCGTGATGCTTGGCGCCAGTGGTGGCGAGCTCGAAACCGCCCCTAATTAATTCTCGATATCATCCAGCGCTGATAGTTTAGGTGGCTGCCCTGGCAGGTTCATTTCTTCCCAACGCGCCGCGACGCGGTCGTGGACCGGTTTGCGGATCATCGTGCGGACCGGGAACTCTGCCAGATGTTTGTGCGGCTTGCAGGCATCGATCAGCGCCTTGGAGCCATAGGGACGGTCTTCTGGCGGAAATTGGCTGGGGTCGAGGCCGGTCGACCAGGTTCTGCGCTGCAGATCAATGTCATCTGCCGGGTTGGCTCTTGTGCTCAGAGCCCAGAGAACTTGATTGATATCGGTTGGATCGACGTCGTCGTCGACCGCGATAATCCATTTGGTGAAGTAGGATCCGGCAGGGCATTGCGCGGCTGCGGAAAGTGTCTGGGCGATGTGACCGGCATATTGCTGCTTGATCGAAACGACAGTCATGCCCCAGCTTGAGGCCGCCGCGGGATGACAATAGACGCCTTCTACACCGGGAATGCCGAACCGCTGAAGGTCATCCCAAATCGCAGCCGACCGCATAATTGCGTAATAGGCACCAATTTCGCAGGCCGGGTAATCGGCCATCAGGGCAGCAGTCATGATCGGCTGCTTGCGCATATGCAGCGCCGTCACATTGATCACGGGTTGGGGGTCTTCCGGTCTGCCATAATAGCCGGTGAATTCGCCAAGCGGGCCCTCCATCTCGAGATCGCCTTTTGCCACAGTGCCTTCGATAACAATTTCGGCACGCGCTGGAATGGGTAGAGATGTCGTGACACCGCTGGTTAATTCCATGGGGGTGCCGGTTAACCCTCCAATGATGTCGAGTTCTGAAACATCGCTGCCATAGGATTGCGCCGCGACCATGAACGGGACGGGGTCAATGCCATAGGCGACCACAACTTCACACTCCTCGCCACGTTTCCACCAGGCTTCGCGATCGAGCAGGCCGTGCTTGCCGGGCGAGCAATACATCCCTACACGCCGCGGGCCGTGCAGCATTTGGCGATAGCAGCCGACATTGATACGTCCGGAGTCGGGGTTTTTGGTAAAAGTAATATCTCCGGTTCCGATATATTTCCCGCCATCGCGTGGCCAGAAATGGGGCACCGGCAGCTCGGTTAAATCGATATCGTCTCCGGTCAAGACAATCTCGTTTACCGGCGCGGTATCCGCCGGGACATCAACCGGTGCCAGCGTTCGCTTGCTGCGTTCGCGGGTCGCCAGGATCAGTTCGCCGGTTGGTAGGTTGGGGTCGAGCCCGACGGCCAGAGCATAGCGACGATTACTGGCGCCGAGCATATTGCTGAGGATACGGGTGCCTGTTGCGTCGCCTTCCAGGTTTTCAAACAGCAAAGCCGGGGAGTTTTCATCCTGTGCCACCATATAGGTCGCGGCGGCCAGTTCTTCTTGTGGATCTACCGGTGCCGTGACACGTAGTAATCCGCCATCGGCCTCAATAGCATCCATCCATTCCCGTAAATCGCGCGGGCCACGTTGATTATCAGTTGCCGCTGCAGGTGGAGATTTTGGTTCATTTGTCATTGGCGGACTTTGCCATGCAGCCTCTCCAAACGTAAAGGCCGTTACGAGCGGTGCTTCCTGTTCCCGAGTTTCTCTTATAAGCTTTTCCGCAGCATCGTTACGTTCGGAGATTTAGCCATGCCCATCTTGACCCGCGTCGACCATCTTAATGTTCAGGTGCCGCCCGATAGGGAAGCAGAGGCGATTGCGTTCTATCGCGATCTTGTCGGCTTCAAACAACTCCAAAAACCAGACAACTTGGGTCCAAAAGGCGGACATTTCTGCATTTCTGAAAACCCTTGGTACGAGCTCCATGTCGGTATTGCCCGGGGGACGAACTCTGCGGATATCGATTTCAAGAACACCTTACGGAATCATCTGGCATTCCAGGTTGAGGGGTTGGCTGATGCCCGTGTGAAATTCGAAGAGGCGGGTGTTGAGATTATGGAGGCCGAAGCTTCCTATTCGAAAGACCGGGATTTTCACCAGGACCGGTTCTTTATCCGCGATCCGGGGGGGAATTTGTTGGAAATCATGGAGACGCGACGCGATTACAATGCGGCACCTCATTAAGTGACTTGTTTTCTTTGCCTTCAGGACGACTCCGTTATACAAAATGCCCATCAATTAGCTGATGGATTATCGTGACAGACTCCCCTTTTATTATCGATCAGCCTGAAGACATGGTGTTTCGGCTTAACCGCCGAACACTGGCCGATCCAGAAATATTGACCCGCGAGCAAACGGAAATTTTTGATAAATCGTGGATTTATTGCGGCCATGAATCCGAAGTCTCTAAACCGGGCGATTTTTGTACCCGCGACGTTTGCGGCCGACCAGTCATCTTCAGCCGCGATAGCGCTGGCGATGTTCGGGTGTTCCTCAATGCCTGCCGGCATCGCGCGGCGATGGTGTGCCGCGAGCCCTGCGGCAATACCCGGCGCTATAACTGTTTTTACCATGGCTGGAGTTATAACCAGGATGGTGAACTGGTTGGCGTACCGGGCGAAGACTCATACCCGCCGGGCTTTGATAAGGCGAATTTCTCACTGGCCGAGCCGCCGCGTGTCGATTCCTATCGCGGCTTCTGGTTTATCAGCTTTAACCCCGACATAAAGGATCTGAAGGAATATCTGGCCGGCGCGACCGAATATATCGATCTCGTTGCCGATCAGTCGCCAAGTGGTGAAATGCAGGTCATTCAGGGGACGCAGGAATACGATATCCGCGCGAACTGGAAGCTATTGGTCGAGAATAGCTTTGATGATTATCACCTGCTGACCACGCACAAGACTTGGCTCGATTATATGAAGGATTCGGGCGTTCAGGTTGAGCCGCCAAAAGGCCAGGGGCTCCTATTGCCATCAAAGGGTATCGGCAAGGGCCTCGGCAATGGTCATGCCGTTATCGACAATATCAATTTCCGGGGCAGGCCTGTCGCGCGCTGGATTTCGATCTATGGCGAAGATGCCAAGGAAGAGATCGAGGATATTCGAACTGAACTGGTTGAACGGCTCGGCGAAAAGCGTGCCGCTCGCGTTGCCGACACCAATCGTAATCTCGTCGTGTTTCCTAATCTCGTCATTAATGACGGTTCGTCAGTAACCATCCGGACGTTCTGGCCAGTGGCCGCTGATCATATGAAGGTTACAGCGTGGGCATTGGGGACCAAGGAAGAGTCTGTACGGGCACGGGCGCGGCGTCTTGATAGTTTTCTGACTTTCTATGGCCCAGGCGGCTTTGCGACGCCTGATGATGTTGAGGCGTTGGAAGCGGTGCAGGCGGGGTTAGCGACCTGGCGTGAGGTCGAGTGGTCGGAGATGACCAGAGGGCTCAACAAAGAGGGCGAGCAGCTCAATACAGATGAAGAGCATCTGCGTGCCTTCTGGCGTGAGTGGAATGCCCTGATGACGGTAGACGCATGAGTGCCAAGGATATAAGCCGCAGCGACGTCGAAGATTTCCTCTATGACGAGGCCGCTTTGTTGGATGAATGGCGGCTCGATGAGTGGCTGAAACTGCTGACCGATGACGCGATCTATCAGATTCCATCGACCGATGCGCCCGATAGTGATGCCCGCAACGCATTGTTTTTGATTGCCGATGATGCCACCCGTATCAAGGCACGGGTCAAAAGGCTGAATGACACCGAAGCCCATGCAGAATCACCCCGCAGCCGAACACGGCGAATGATCGCAAATGTGCGGATAACCGAGCGGGATGGCGATACGCTGGCCGTAAGCGCTAATTTCTCGGTTTACCGCTATCGCCGGAACTCTCCGCTGCGGCACTTTGTTGGCCGATATGAGTTTCGTCTGAGGGTTACGGATAAGGGATTACGCATCGCGGAACGGCGTGTCATTCTGGACCCGACAGAGCTTGGAACGCTAGGCGCGATCAGCTTTATCCTGTAACAGCTTTAGGCTTTCAGACAGGCCTGCATTGCCATTGTGGCGGCGTGATCATATCTGAAATAGACATATTAGATTTTGGAGTGGCAAATGACATTTTGTCTTTCTCGCATAATGGCGGGAATTATCGCCATCGCTGTTCTGACTATCGGGGCTTGTACCTCGACGGAACTTCCTGCAGAGACGGTTAGCTCTCAACTTCATAAATTTCGGGTCGTGCCGCTTGCCAAAGGTTTGGAACACCCTTGGAGCATCGCTTTTCTTCCCAACAAGAGCATTTTGATTTCAGAACGCGCTGGCCGTTTACGGCTTTATCAGAATGGCCGTCTCGACTCCAAGCCAGTCGGCAATTTACCAAAAATTGTCGATAGCGGGCAGGGCGGTCTGTTCGATGTGACGCTGCATCCTGATTTTAGGAAGAACCAGCTTCTCTATCTCGCCTATGCCGCACGCGGACAGGGCGGCGTTCACACCCGTGTCACGCGGTATCGATATGATGCCAAGGTGCATGCTCTCGCCGATGCAAGACAGATCTTTGATGCTAGTCCTAAAGCTTCTGGGGGCCGTCATTTCGGCGGACGTATGGTGTTTGATCGTCAAGGGTATCTCTATATTACCCTCGGCGATCGGGGAGATATGGATCGGGCGCAGGATACCGCCGAACACTCGGGGTCAGTGATCCGCCTGCATGATGATGGCAGGGTGCCGAGTGACAATCCGTTGCGGGCCATAGCTCGAGCCAAACCAGAAATCTACAGCTTCGGGCATCGCAATCCGCAGGGCATGGCGTTGCATCCCAAGACCGGTGCGATCTGGACACATGAACATGGCGCGCGCGGTGGAGATGAGATTAATATCATCCGGCCCGGGCGCAATTATGGCTGGCCCGTAATTACCCATGGAATCGATTATGATGGCTCGAAGATCGGTATTGGCAAGTCCGCACCGGGGATGGAGCAGCCGCTTTACTATTGGCTGCCGTCGATCGCCCCTGCTGGTATGGCGTTTTACACCGGCAACAAGTTTCCGAAATGGGGCAACAGCCTGTTTGTCGGGGCGTTGCGCGGTGAGACACTGGTGCGGCTTGAACTCAAAGGAGATCAAGCCGTTAAAGAAGAAAGGCTTCTCCAAAACGCGGTCGGCCGCATCCGCGATGTACGGACGGGGCCTGATGGCTTTCTTTACCTCGCCACAGACGACAGCGATGGACGTTTGTTGCGTCTGGAGCCAATTAGGTAAACAGCCCTAGTTGAACATATCCTCCGGGAGGAAGTCTTCAAGATCGACGCTGTCGAAGTTTTTCGGCATTGCGCGGGCGAAACGTTCTCTCTGATCTGGTCTGCTGACAGCAGGCATGGTGGCATCGATCAGCCACTTGGTGCCCATCCGTTCGAACTGATGGCCTCCTTCGGGAACTGGTGACACCTTATCCAGAGCAAAGGTACGCGTGTTAGGGATCATCGTTACGTCATCAGCAGCGTTAACCCGCGTGGTCATTGACCACATCACCTGCCGTAGGTCGCTGGCATCAATGTCTTCATCGACGGCAATGGCTAGCTTCGGATGGAGATAGGGCCCCGAGAGGGCGGCGAGGAGCGCTGTCTTCGCCTGACCTGAAATCTTGGGCCGCAGTTTGACAACAATCATCATCAGACCGGCAGCGGCGTGACAGCGGATATCCAGGACATCCATGCCGCCTTCAACCTTGCTCAGATGATCCCAGGTCGCAATTTCGATCCCAATCCCTGTGGTGGCTTGGGTACAGGTGATCGGTGCGCCGCAATGCAGGGCGTAATAGACCGGGTTCCGACGATGGGTGATGGCCTTGAGATGGAAGACATCGCATTGATCGGCTTCGGCATAGGTGCCGGGCACTTCACCAAACGGACCTTCGTGGCGCAACTCGCCGGGAATGACTTCCCCTTCGAGAATTATTTCCGCATCGGCGGGAACTTCAACATCAATGGTTTCGCATTTGACCATACGGATAGCTTCGCCGAGGATTCCGCCAGAAACCGAGAGTTCATCTACACCGTAGGTCGTGGTAAAGGCGGAGCCAAAGAAGATTGCCGGGTGGGCACCGATAACGACGGCGACCGGCATTGCCTTATTTTGGTCGGCATATTTGTCGCTAATACGGCGGGCCTGTCGCGGCAGCATCAGGAAACCGGTCGTCTGGGCATCAAAGACTTGCTGGCGATGGATTGAGATATTCCGGATACCGGTTTCGGGGTCCTTCATGATTGCCATACCGGCTGGAATGAACGGGCCACCATCATCTTCCGAGATCGAGACAACCGGAATGTCAAAGAGGGAGGCTTCGTCACCGATTTTTATGACCTCTTTGCATGGGGCTCCTTCTGATTCCTGCATCACAGGCTCAATGGGTTTTGCGACCTTGCGCAACATGCCTTCGAGAAATTCGTCTTCCGTGAGATTGACGCCCATAGCCCATTTTTTACGGTCGGTCAGGATTTGGCTACAGACCTGCCAGTCAGGGTGGCCTTTAACATTGTCGAAGATGGTCGCTTTGCCGTGTTGGTCGTATGTCTTCCACTCGATGGCTGACAAATTGGTGGCGGGATCAACTTCCTTGGTGACGCGAACCATTTCGCCGGTTTTTTCGAGTTTCTCAAGATATGACCGGATGCCCTGGTCCTGAGGATTACGAGAAGGGGCAGGTTTCTTTGCGCCGTCTTTGTTCATATCGCGTTTGTCGAGATCGCCGGTTTTGTCTACATTCCGCATAAATCCGCGCAAGCCGTCGTCGCCCATCAGGGTCTCCTCATCATTAAAAAGTTCGGTGGAAGTGTTTTAAAAGACGAATGGAGGCGTTTCTACCTCCAATTTCATATTACTGTCCTTTGAATTTCGCGCGCCGGCCTTCCTTAAAGGCCTTTAGGCCCGCTGCCCGATCCTCTGAGAAGTTGAGCATGTGGGCGAGATCGCCCTCGCCAAGGAAACCATTGAACCGGCTCTGATCCAGCCCGCGATTGATGGCCTGTTTGCTCATCATCACGCCGAGAGGGCCGTTTTGGGCAATTTCGGCGGCGATTTCTTTGGCTTTCTTAAGCGCCTGCCCAGCGGGGACGACGTGATTGACGATCCGGTACTCTTTGGCTTCCGCAGCTTTGAGGCGGCGTCCTGTCCAGATCATTTCCTTGGCAAGCGCTGGGCCGATAAGCCGCGGTAAATTTTGGGTGCCGCCACCGCCTGGAATCAGGCTGTGCCGTACTTCAGGGAGCCCGAACTGCGCATTCTCCCCGGCAACGATAAAGTCGCCCCACATCGCCATCTCAAATCCACCGCCCAGGCAATAGCCTTCAGCCGCGGTTATGACCGGCTTGGTGTAGAAACACAGAACTCGATAGAGCTGGCGGTTTGGCGCGATATTAAAGCGTTCACGATACATATCGAACCGGTCTTCGGGTTTGCTGCCCATACGGCCAAGATCTGCACCGGCGCAGAAAGCGCGTTCATTCCCGCTCAAAATGATGGCGACAATTTTGCGATCCTGCTCGACTTCAACGAGGACGTCGCAAATTTCCTGTGCCATTTCGATATTCATCGCGTTGAGGAACTCAGGCCGATTGAGCTGAATGTTGCAAACACCCTTCCGCTTATTCACCAAAATGAATTTGTATTTTGATTTGCTGGCGGCCTTTTTCGCTGGTGCTTTCTTGGCAGCGGTCTTTTTTGCAGCTGGTTTTCTAGCCATTGGAAATTGTCTCCCCTCGCTAATGAATTCGCCGGTTTTTATCTGTGAAGCGCGATCTTCGGGGGAGGCGGGTGATTCGTCAACCGGTAGGGCGTCAAAAAATAGATTGCGATATGGCACTTATATTGGGGTTGCGCTATATAAAGCGTTCCCAATTTTACCGGAGCAGAAGGCGTTATGGAAACATACAAGATGTATATCGACGGCGAGTTTGTCGATGCGGAAAGCGGCGATCGCAATGACTCGATCAATCCTTTTAACGGCGAAACGATTGCCAGCATCCCGCGTGGTAATGCTACGGATGTGAACAAGGCCGTTGCTGCTGCTAGAAAGGCCTTCGATCACGGTCCATGGCCCCGTATGTCCGGTGAAGAGCGCAGCGATCTGATTGGCAAGGCTGCAGCTCTTCTCAAAGAACGTATGAAAGATTATGCGCGGCTTGAATCGCTTGATTCAGGTGGCACTATCAATAAGACCGGGGCCGACGCCTTTTTGGCATCACGTCAATTGGCGTTCTTTGGAGAACAGGCCAAGCGCTTCAATGAAGAAGCCGAACCTATCGACGGCATGATGCGTGAAGGACGTTCCTTCAACTATACCATTCGCGAGCCGATGGGGGTTTGCGCTCAAATCATTCCCTGGAACTTTCCGTATATGATGGCGATCTGGAAGCTCGGCCCTGCTCTGGCGACCGGTAATACGGTTGTTTTGAAGCCTGCCTCCGATACGCCGGTTATGGCGCTGGAACTCGCCAGGGTTTTTGATGAAGTCGGCTTTCCGCCGGGTGTCGTGAATATCATTAGTGGACCGGGCGGCGTGATAGGCGAAGCGCTAACCACCCATCCTGATGTCGATAAGGTCGCCTTTACGGGGTCTACAGAAATTGGTCGCGAGATTATGGCCAAGGCGGCTGCCACGCTGAAGAAAGTTATCCTCGAATGTGGCGGCAAGGGTGCGAATATTGTTTTAGATGATGCTGACCTTGATATCGCCATCGATGGCTCAATCTGGGCATCGTTCTATCATCAGGGACAGGTTTGTGAATCTGGCACGCGGCTGATGCTGGATGCCAAGGGCCATGATAATTTCGTTGAACAGATGGTTGAAAAGCTCAACGCGATGACGATGGGCGACCCGCTGGATCCATCAACCCAGCTGGGCCCGGTCGTCTCTCAGGGGCAGATGGAATCCGTCCTGAAATATATCGAAATCGGTAAAGCAGAAGGCGCGGTACTGGCCTGCGGTGGTGGCCGGGCGACGGGCGGTGATCTTGATAAAGGTGCTTTCGTGCGGCCGACATTATTTACCGGCGTTAACAACCAGATGCGGATTGCTCGTGAGGAAATCTTCGGCCCGGTTCTCGGTGTTTTCAAATATGACAACGTTGATGATGCGATCGAAATGGCAAATGACTCGATCTTCGGTCTGTCTGCTGGTGTCTGGAGTTCTGACATCGATAAGGCGAAGGGCGTGGCATCGCGTCTGCGTTCAGGGACGATCTGGATCAATGAGTGGCATATGCTTTCTGAGCGGTCACCGTTCGGTGGCTATAAGCAATCCGGTGTCGGACGTGAATTCGGCGATGTAGGACTGCACGAATATACCGAGCTTAAGACCCTTTATGTCGATGACGCAAAGACCCGGGATAATAAGCCTTGGTATGACATGGTCGTCGCACGGCCCAAACCAGACGCATAAGACTTGTTGCTATAACAGTTAACGAAGCCCGGTGCTGGTTATGCGGTGTCGGGCTTTTCGTTTCTTCGGCTGCAATAAACGAATAACGCCATGATGGCGAAGAACAGGATAACGACGCTGATCCCCAGTGACCAGTGAATGCCGATATAGCCGCCGCCAATGCCAACGGTTATGCCGCTGAAGGTCCGCATCCCAAGACTGCCTACGTTATAGAGACCAATGGCACGGCCACGCAGATCCGGTGGCGCATGAATTTGGGCCAACGTTCGGGTCATGGCGTTAAAGGCGAGATCGACGAAGCCCGCAAAGAACAGCAAGGCTACAGCCAGGTAATAGTTTGTGGTTACGGCGAATCCACCAATTGCCAAACACCAGATTAAAGCGAGGACAAAGGCCGTATTCACCTTTGCGGGCAGTAGACTTTTGGATTCTAGGACGACACCGGCCGTAAAGGCGCCGGTTGCTGCAGCCGCCAACAAAATAGCGTAGCGGATACTGGTATCGCTAAACCCAAAATCATAGGCGAATTCGGGCATTTGGGCCTGATGCGCGTTGCCGACGATCATCGCGGCGACACCGGCGAGCATCGTCATCGAGAAGACGACTGGGACTGTGGAGATTTCTTTTATGGCAGCGACAACGTCTACAAAACTTTTGACCGCGCGTTGGCGTTTTGGTGCTGCCTCTTCGGGGCTTCGAAATTTGGGCCCGTAGGGTGCCTTCCATAACCACAATGCGAGCGGCACGTAGATCAGAACATTGACTAAAATGCCTATTGCGGGGCCGAACGCGAGCATCAACCCGCCGCCGATCGCGGGGCCCATGAGGAAACCGAGCATCCGGGCGGAAGACATCATCCTAATCGCGCTTTGTAGCTGTTGGCCGCCAACCATGTCATGCACGAAGAGCTGAGCCGCAGGATTCCAGAGAACACCCGCGATACCGTGAATGCTCAACAAGACGACTGCGTGCCATTTTTCCAGACTGTCAGTGACGAAAAAATATCCCCAGCCGAGGGAGGCGAGCATGAAGAGTGCCATGCCAATTTGAATGATCCGTCTTGGGTCAAATCGGTCTGCCAGGGCACCAGACCAGAATGAAAACAGCAAAAAAGGGAGCCAATGCGAGATAATGGCAAAGCCGCCGAGTTCCGGTGATTGAAACTTTTCCCACATGATCCAGTAGCTGATCACGTGCTCAATACTGTCGCCCATCATCGCGAGACAGGAGCCAATGAGATATACCCGGGCACCAGGATGGCGGAGTGCGGCGAAGGATTTAGGCGCTTCCGCTTCATCTGGTTTTGTATTCATGTGGTCCTAAATTTCACTGAAAAATAATACAGCGATGATGCTTGTAGGTTCGATTGTAATTCACCATCCTTTCAATCGAATGGCGTGTTCTGTTTCCGGTAGGGTTAAGACACCGGAAAACTGGTAAGGGCTTGTAAAAAGAGTAGGGCATCGCCGCTCATTGGGGAAGATCACATAAAAGGTTTTATTATGAGACACATTCTACCCGCTGCAGCGACCGCTGTAGTGGCCGCGATGGCGTCGCAGAAATGCGGCGCCGTTTTTTTATGGTGAAATGCTAGGCCTGGGCGACGTCCAGTAAATTGCCATCCGGGTCGGCGAGCGCATAGGTCCCGTAGGGGCAGCGTTTGTGTAAGGCCAGCCGCGCTTTGCCTTCATCGTTAAAGGCAATCTTGCGCGGCGCGATATGCGGATTGTCATTGGTGAGCCGTTCTACTTTTTCGATAAACGCATCAAGGTCTGGTACTCTGAACCCGATATGATCCATCGCGGGTTGTTCGATGCCCGAACCGTCAAAATCTGAGATTTTCCACGGCAGGATCGACATGGTGACCTGGCCATCGGAGAACCGAAAACCGCCGTCTTCACCCGGGTCGTTACTTGGCTCTAGCCCGAAGATATCACCGTAGAAGGCAGCGACACGTTCTGCTTCGCGAACTCTTATCGCGAAATGGCTGATCGACGTCTCCTGCTGCCAGCTATCCATGTCATAGACCTCTGCGCGGTTGGCGTGGCCAATCTGAGAGAGGTCAAAGTAGTTACCAGCGGGATCATGGGTACTGAAGCTGGCAAAAGGGCGTCCGCTGGGGCGCTCGACTACTTCTATATAGGGGTAGCGTTCGGCAAGCTTGGCGCAGGTAGCATCGAAATCCTCTACTTCAATCCCGAAATGATCGATTCCGGCGCGCCGTCCGGCACGGCGCGGTATGAGGGTGACACCGACGTAACCATCGCCAACGGAAATCGCGCGTCTTTCTCGATCAGTGTCGCCCGATACGTTCATGTCGAAATAGGCCCGGTAGAACATGCCGAGCGTCGTGTAATTGTCAGTCGTGATCGCAAGATGATTAAGCTTGGCTGACATTGTCTTCCCCCCAACCTCCAAAAACAAAGTTTGCGCTCTGATTCTGGTTTGTGCAACGGTGACCGCCCTTGCCCGTGACGCCATAGAGCGGCAAACTTGCGGCAAGGTAATTCAATCAAATAGGCAGATAAATGATCAACGCGGCAATTGTCGGTATCGGAAGATGGGGCCAGTACCTTGTAACCTCAGTTCAGGGCAGCAGTGAGCATATCAAGTTCACAGCGGGGGTAACCCGGACCAAGAGCAAAGCGGAAGCATTCTGTAGTGAGCAAGGCATCGACCTACGGGATGATTATGCCGAGCTGCTAAACGACCCAAATATTGATGCGATCGTTCTGGCGACACCGCACACGCAGCATGAGGAACAGATCGTTGCAGCGGCTAAGGCTGGCAAGCATGTCTTTACTGAAAAGCCATTCACATTGGATCGCCCGAGTGCGGAACGGGCCGTCGCGGCCTGTAAGGAAGCCGGTGTTGCGCTGGCTCTTGGTCATAACCGCCGGTTTATGGAAAATACCGTCGCCCTCAAGGCGATGATTGAGGCGGGTGAGCTTGGCACCTTGATGCATATCGATGGCAATCAATCCTCCGATTTGAATGTTGCTGCAGGAGCTTGGCGGGATTCCCGTGAGGAGAGCCCCGCGGGTGGTATGACATCGCTTGGAGTTCACGCATTGGATTGCATAATCCATCTCGCGGGCAAGATCAGTGCGATCGACGCCTATAGCACACGCCGTGCGATTGGTTTTGACATTGATGACACGACTGCCGCGCTCCTTCGGTTTGAGAACGGCATGACGGGAACGTTGGTGACGATGGCTTCAACGGCCAAGATTTGGCACATCCGGATTGCCGGGTCGAAGGGCTGGGCGGAGATGCGTGATAATAAGACGTTGACGGTTTGTAAATCAGACGGCAGCCCTGAAGACATTGTGTTCGACGATTCACCGTACCCGCATATGGGCTCGATTTCGGGAGAGATTGAGGAGTTCGCGCTGGCGGCAGCCGGGAAGGCAAGCTATCGAATTTCACCCGAAGAGATGGTCCACAACGCGGAAGTTCTGGCTGGGCTTATTACCAGCGCGGAAACCGGCAATCGGGTTACCTTCGGCTAAATGGCAGACGGCCAGCACATTGTCATTTTAGGCGGTGGTTATGCCGGGTTAACAGCGGCTGCGCGGATCGCTGAAGCAGATTCCGGCGTATCGGTAACGCTGATTGATCGTAAGAAAGAGTTTGTCGAACGTATCCGGCTGCATGAAATTGCTGCTGGCTCGGAACCTCGTGACTTTGGCTACCAAAAGTTTATGGAAAGCAGAGGCGGGGGCTTTCTCCGGGGTGTCATCTCATCCATTGATTTGGATCAGCAAACCCTTGAAGTTGAGGGTCAGTCCGCACTGCCATGGGATAGGTTGGTTTACGCGCTCGGTAGTCATACGGATACGGATAGCGTAGATGGGGTTCGTGAACACGCGGTGTCACTCGACGACATGGCGGCGTGCAAAGCTCTTTATAACCAATTGCACAACTCTCCCGCCGGAACAAAGGTTTTGGTCGTCGGTGGCGGGCTGACGGCGTTTGAGGCGGCATGTGAATTTGCCGAGAGACTACCCGGGTTGGATATCACGTTGGCGGTAGGGACGCGTTTTGCTGCATCCGACAAGCCTGGCGGGCTTTCTCACCTCGCCGTTGAGCATCTACAAAATGTTTTCGAAAGATTGAGCGTGAAGCTGAGTGTCGGTTCCAGAGCGGCCTCTTTGCAACAGGGCAGCGCCACGTTTGAGGGTGGCTCGGCCCAACCGTTTGATGTCTGCTTGTGGGCTGCGGGGTTCTCTGTTCCTGAATTGGCAAAGCAGTCGGGTTTGTCAGTGAATGATGCTGGTCAGATTAAGAGCGATTACACGCTTGCCTCCATTAGCCATCCAAATGTTCTCACTGTCGGTGATGCGGCTGAAGTCGTCGTTGATCCCAGTGGTCGATGCCGGATGAGCTGCGCAGCCGGCCGACCAATGGGAGAGCTCGCCGCGAAGACCGTTCTGGGGCCTGTCATGTCGTCCGCCAATGATCCTTTTAGCTTTGGCTATAAAATGCGATGTGTAAGTCTTGGTCGTGAGGACGGACTTATTCAGTTTGTTGATGTCCAGGACCGACCGATAGAAGACGTCTGGATCGGTGCTCGGGCTGCTCGTTGGAAGGAATATGTTTGCCAGAGAACTCTGCAGGGAATTGGGTTTGAGGTCGATGTTGGCGATCCACCGGACACGCCACCAGCCCAGCCGTAAGTGAAGCTTATAAACGCTCCCATTATTTGAGCATGTGTTTGCGCATTGCGGCGTCGGGCAAGGCACTACGTCAGTCCCCGGGATACCGCAATTCACCCTGATGATGAACTTCAAAAAGACCTGCCCCCAGCTCTTGGCATCAATCTGTTTAGCCCAGTCGGGGAGAGCGCGGCCACCTGTTCTGCGGAATAGTTGTACGCGTTCAAACTCTGCACTTGATACGAGCGATAATGCAAAAGGACGTGATATAGGGAATGTTATTGTTCAACGCCGGGTTGGGGGTAAACTAGTTTATGCTGCGCATGACCTGACATTTGCCTTTGTTTTTCATGCCTTTATTCAGGGTGGTACCCTCTACAAATAGCGCTCGCAGCGCTGTTGAATCCTTTTCTGGAATGCTCATCCCAGACACCCTATCTTATAGGTAGGGAAGGTAATTATGACGAGTGGAAACAAAAAAGTTCCGGCTCAGGTTGGCACCCAAGAAGTCTCTGATTTCCTGGATAAGCTCGCCCGTACGCCCGCCGTGCGATCCTCGGATGGTGTCGGCCGATTGATGTTTGCGATGGATGCGACAGCGAGCCGTGAGCCGAGCTGGGATAGCGCCTGTCATATTCAAAGTGAAATGTTTAAAGCCACTGATGGACTGGGCGGACTCGAAGTACAGCTTGTCTTTTTTAGAGGCTTTGGCGAATGCAAGAATAGCTCGTGGCTCTCATCTTCCGATGATCTCGTCAGGCGCATGACATCCGTTTATTGCCGGGGTGGTCGCACCCAAATTGGTAAGGTGCTAAGCCATGCCGTCGTCGAGACCAAAAAGCGCAAGGTCAACGCGTTGGTTTATGTTGGCGATGCGATGGAAGAAGATGTCGATGAACTTTGTCATACGGCGGGTGAACTCGGCGTCTTAGGTGTCCCGATCTTCGTATTTCAGGAAGGGGATGACCCGGTTGCCACGCAGGCATTTAAGCAATTTGCCAATCTAACGGGCGGTGCTCATTGCCGGTTCGATGCCTCTTCTGCTAATCAGTTGAAAGAACTATTGGCGGCTGTTGCGGTGTTTGCTGCGGGAGGGTTGCCTGCCCTCGAAGATTATGGAAAACGGACAGGTGCCGCTGTGGCTCAAATAACCTCTCAGATTAAATAATAAAAGCTGAAGGTTGAACTGGAACAAAGATGCCATATCTCGTCTTAGGAATAGCTGTCGTCGTCGGCATCATCCTGATTGTCCGTGGCCTGATGGGGCTCAACCGGGCGCGGGTGATCAAAGTGCTGGTCGGGGCCTTTGTTTTGGCAGCAATCGCTGGGTCCATATATCTAATTGCGTCACGCGGCTTGGGGATCGTGATGTTTTTTATCGCCTTTTTGCTGCCATTGCTGCTCCGTTGGCGGGCTACAAAACAATTTTTCAAGAATCTTGGTGGCCCAAGTCAAGGACAAGCCACCGGCGTAAATACGCAGTTTTTGCGCATGTCGCTGGATCACGATAGCGGGATCTTGGATGGCACGGTTCTCGAGGGGCATTTTAAGGGAAAACGGCTGGGCGAATTGAGCCAGCCTGAATTACTAGAGCTCTTGCAGGAATGTCGCGTCGCGGATGAGGAGTCTGCTCAGGTCCTCGAAGCTTATCTG
Source organism: Alphaproteobacteria bacterium UBA2964 (assembly GCA_905182615.1). Classification (GTDB taxonomy): domain Bacteria; phylum Pseudomonadota; class Alphaproteobacteria; order MPNO01; family UBA2964; genus UBA2964. Next base: position 42,469 of record CAJJCG010000026.1, read on the forward strand.
GATCGGGTTCACGGGGCTGCGTGGCGTGCTGGGGAATCTGGAAATTCTGGAGCTGCGAGTGCAGGTGGAGGAAGTCAGGGTCGCACCACGCCGTGGGGCGGAGGAATGACCCGTGAAGAGGCCTGTGAAGTGCTCAACATTTCTCTTAATGCGACACCGGATGAGATTAAGGCGGCGCATCATTTGCTGATGAAAAAGAACCACCCAGATCAAGGCGGTTCCAACTATCTCGCTAGCCAAATCAATCAGGCCAAAGAACTTCTCCTCGGGGAATAATGAATTTCTCGAAAAGGGGAGTTTTCTTGCCACTAGGCAGTCGTATGTGGCACAAACACACGCCTAATAAACGTATTTTTAGTAAATTGGTTCCAGAGGGTAGTTGAATGGCGCAGCGTGTTCGCAAAGCGGTGTTTCCGGTCGGCGGCATGGGGACCAGATTTCTGCCGGCCACAAAGGCGATGCCGAAGGAAATGTTGCCGGTGGTCGACAAGCCGCTGATCCAATATGCGGTTGAGGAAGCGCAAGCGGCCGGGATTGAAGAGTTTATTTTTGTGACCGGTCGCGGCAAGACGGCGATCGAAGATCACTTCGATCATAATATTGAGCTCGAAAACATCCTCAAGGAAAGAGGAAAGACGGCGGAGGTCAAGCTGGTTAGTGGCCCGATGCTCCAACCTGGACAAGTAGCCTATACGCGCCAGCAGGAGCCTTTAGGCCTTGGGCATGCTGTGTGGTGCGCCCGCGAATTGGTCGGCAACGAACCTTTCGCAGTTCTCTTGGCGGATGACCTTGTGATGGCTGAGACACCGTGCCTCAAACAGATGGTTGATTCGTTCGAGAAGACCAGTGGCAATATCGTGGCTGTGGTCGATGTACCGAAGGAGCACACCAACCGTTATGGCATCGTCGATACCGGCGCTGAAAATGGATCGCTTGTGGAGGTCAACGGTTTGGTTGAGAAACCAGACCCCAAGGATGCACCCTCTACGTTGTCTGTAATTGGTCGATATGTGTTGCTGCCGGAAGTCTTCGAGCATTTAGCGCAGAAGGAAAAGGGCGCTAGTGGTGAAATTCAACTAACGGATTCGATGGCTAAGATGATCGGCACATCGCCCTTCCATGGCCTAAGGTTTGAAGGCCGCCGCTTCGACTGTGGCGATAAGGCTGGTTTCTTCGAGGCCAATTTGGCATTTGCCCTTGCTCGTGATGATTTGCGCGACGAAGTGTCTGCCCTGATCAAAAAATATGTGTGATAAATTGGCCGCAATGAATATAGCTTGTGGTCCTTTCCAGGATAAAAGAGTATGAAAATTGCGATGATCGGTACCGGCTATGTCGGGCTTGTTTCCGGTGCGTGTTTCTCCGAATTTGGCGTTGAAGTCGTCTGTGTTGATAAGGACGAAGAAAAGATCAATAAGCTGAAGGCGGGTGAATGCCCGATCTATGAGCCTGGTCTTGAAAACCTTGTCGCGAACAATGTCGCCTCTAAAAAACTTTCCTTCACAACAGACCTAACCACGGGCGTCAAAGGCGCGGATGCCGTGTTTATTGCCGTTGGAACGCCGAGCCGTCGTGGCGGTGGGCATGCCGACTTATCCTATGTTTTTGGCGCAGCGAAGGAAGTCGCTGAGGCGATGGATGGTTATACTGTCATCGTCACAAAATCGACGGTTCCCGTAGGTACAGGGCGGGAAGTAAAGCGGATTGTGGCAGAAGCCCGTCCCGACGCAGAGTTCGACGTTGCTTCAAACCCTGAGTTTCTCCGTGAAGGTGCTGCGATCAGCGATTTCATGAGACCTGATCGCGTTGTGATTGGGACAGAGACAAAACGGGCTGCCGACGTTTTGAGTGAACTTTACCGGCCTCTCTATCTCCTTGAAACACCAATCGTCCAAACCACGTTGGAGACTGCAGAGCTAACCAAGTACGCGGCGAATACCTTCCTGGCGACCAAGATCACCTTTATCAACGAATTCGCGGATCTCTGCGAGAAGGTTGGCGCCAATGTTCAGGACGTCGCCCGGGGAATTGGTCTCGATGGTCGCATCGGTAATAAGTTTTTACATGCAGGTCCCGGCTATGGCGGGTCGTGTTTTCCCAAAGATACTCTGGCGCTCGTCCAGACCGCCAAAGATGCGGGCGCTCCAATCCGGATCGTCGAGACTGTTGTCGATATAAACGAGAAACGTAAAACGCAGATAGCGGGGAAAGTTGTCGCGGCTTGTGGTGGGTCAGTTGCGGATAAGACAATCGCTGTTCTCGGGCTGACGTTTAAACCTGATACGGATGATATGCGGGACAGTCCGAGCCTTGTTATTGTCCCTGAGCTCCAGAAAGCAGGAGCGAAGATTCAGGCCTTTGACCCTCAGGGGATGAAGGAAGCAGCTCATCTTTTTGATGATGTTGTTTTTTGCGAGGGACCGTACGAGACTATGCAGGGTGCCGACGTTCTGGTGATTGTTACGGAATGGAACGCCTTTCGGGCACTCGATTTTACACGGGTTAAGAGCCTTTTAAAAACGCCGACGCTTGTTGATCTCCGGAACATTTATAATCTTGATGATATGAAGCGTGAGGGGTTTTCGTATTTCAGCGTTGGGCGTGAATCCCTCGCTGCAGAGTAATGGATATGAGTGGATATCAGCTCGATTCAACAATTCTGCGCGAATACGATATTCGTGGTGTCATTGATGAAACGCTCACGATTGACGGAGCATACGCGATTGGGCGGGCATTTGGCACAATGGTTGCCGAAAATGGCGGACGAACCGTCTGTGTTGGATATGATGGGCGTCTCAGCTCGCCTGATCTTGAAAAGGCAGTCGTTGATGGGCTGATGGCCTGTGGTCTATCGGTTATCCGTATCGGCCTTGGGCCGACCCCGATGCTTTATTTTGCGGTGAATACTGTCCCGGCAGATGCAGGGATTATGATTTCAGGCTCGCATAACCCGCCTGAATATAATGGCTTTAAAATGATGCTCGGCAAGGCGCCTTTCTATGGAGAGGATATTCTACGCCTGGGAGAAATCGCGGCGGCTGGTGAGTATGCTGAGGGAACCGGCGAGAGTTCTGAACACCTTGTGCATGACAAATATGTAGCGCGGCTTGCGGTTGATTATGACGGTAAACGGCCTCTAAAAATTGCGTGGGATGCAGGCAACGGCTCTGCTGGTGATGCCATGCGCGATCTTTGCGCAATGTTACCCGGCACGCACATTCTTCTTAACGAGAAAATCGACGGTACCTTTCCAGCACACCATCCTGATCCGACTGTGCCTGAATGTCTCGAGCAGCTTCAAGAAGCCGTTCGATCCGAAAACTGTGATTTTGGTCTGGCGTTTGATGGCGATGGTGATCGGATCGGGGCTGTCGATGGTCAGGGCCGAATCCTGTGGGGAGATCAAATTATGATCTTACTCGCATCCGATGTCCTTAGGGAGATTCCTGGCGCCACTATTATCGCTGATGTTAAGGCCAGCCAAACCTTGTTTGACGAGGTAGCCCGGATGGGCGGTGAACCGTTGATGTGGCGAACCGGTCATTCACTCATCAAGGCAAAAATGGCGGAAACCAAAGCGCCATTGGCCGGAGAGATGAGCGGTCATATCTTTTTTGCCGATAAATATTATGGCTACGATGATGGGTTATACGCAGCCGTTCGGTTGTTAAATCACGTTGCAAACCAGAGCCGGTCTCTGGCTGGTATTCGGGATAGCTTGCCGCAACCGGTAAACACGCCGGAACTGAGGTTCCCCTGTGGTGAAACTCGTAAGTTTGAGGTTGTTGACGAAGTCTTGGAACGGATGCGTGCGAGAGGCGCAAATCTTAGTGACGTTGATGGTCTTCGGGTTAAGACAGATGACGGCTGGTGGTTGCTCCGGGCTTCAAACACCCAAGATGTTCTGGTTGCACGATGCGAAGCCAATGACGACGGAGGTCTTGATCGCTTGCGTAACGCTCTAGTGGCCGAGCTGACTGAAAGCGGTGTTCAGCCACCTGATTTTTAAAGCTTAGCGATCGCCTTGTGAAACGGGGTTCTCTTCTCGGATGACAAGACAGGTGATATTTCGCCGTTTGAGGACCCTGCAGGCTTCACGGGCGTTCGCTTCGACTAAACCGACTAGTCGTGCCCGATAAATTCTTTTGCCTCTTGCTGCGCTAGATTTAACCGAGATACGACTGCGTTTAAGGTCTGGCGCAATTCGGGATGCTCTGAGGGCTGCCAGGTGTGCCGGCGTAAATCTATCAAAGGCTCCAACTTGGACACTCCAATGGCGCGGTAGCTTTTTCTTGGCCTTTTTACGTTTCTTGGCGGCTTTGCGCTTTGTTATCTGGGCTGGTGATAGACCCGCAAAGGTGACTGGCAATCCGCCATTTTTTCTTGCGATATAGCGTGTGCGGTCGGATTTATCCATTTCGTCAAGCATTTTGAACACCCGTTTAAACAGGGTGATCGCATGCCGGTCGCGTTTGTTGCCTGACTTGCCTCCAAACACTGCCCCAACAAGACGTCGTCTTTTATATTTAACGGATACCGCGATATTATATCCAGAATCGCGGATGTAACCGGTTTTGATTCCATCGGTCCCTGGCAAACGCTTTAGAAGTTTGTTGTGATTTCTGTGTGTACGTCCCCGGTAACGAAATTCAGTGGTCGTGAAGTATTTAAAGCGTTTGGGGAAATCCCGACGCAAAGCAATGGATAGTCTAGCCATATCGCGCGCTGTGGTTACTTGTTTTTTGTTTGGTAACCCTGAGGCGTTCTTAAAAGTTGTCCGGGACATACCAAGCTTCCGGGCACGATGGGTCATCATGCGGGCAAATTTTTCTTCTGTGCCGCCAAGCCCTTCAGCGATCACCGTGGCGACATCATTTGCGGATTTTGTTACGAGTGCCTTGATGCCTTGTTGGACGGAAATCGTGCTGCCACGTTTAACATAAATTTTGGACTTTGGGCGCCTAGCTGCACGTCTGGAAACTTTAAGGCGAGTACCCAACTTTATTTTGCCGGCTTTTAACTTCTCAAAGACTAAATAGAGGGTCATCATTTTTGTCAGTGAAGCAGGATATACCCGCCAATCCGGATTAACTGCGTGTAGCACAGCACCGCTATTTTCATCAACAATGATAGAGGTGTAGCGCGCTGCCGAAGCCGGCGTAAGCTGGGTAAATACAGCGATGATCAGGATGGCGATCAGTCGGAGGCGCACATGGTCCGCCATATTCGATAGTTTGCTTTCTGCGTCATATCGAAAGTTATTTGCCTGTTTGTCCCGAAGCTATTGAATTTAAAGAGATTCTAATTGAAAGTCGCTCAGAAGTCCATTTTGGTCTTGAAAATTTAAGGTTCAATTAACTCTCGTTAACTGATTGTAATTTAGAATTGTTTGAAATCGCTATTGAAATTATGACTTTAGTAGGACGAATCATAGGTTATAGATTTTCGGGAATTACCCGGATTGGGGGCAGTTTGTTCTTTCAAGGTGGGTACCCTATCTAATAACATACCTACTCCCTTAGCATTTACGCATTAAGTCACAGATTAGAGCATTTTCGAAATACGATGAGCGATAAAGAAACAGACCGGCCGCCTGGCGGAGACGACGACACGAATGTCGGCGTTGTCGTCAGGAGTAAGCCTAAAACCAAAAAACCGTCGATGTACAAAGTAGTCATGTTAAATGACGATTACACGCCGATGGAGTTTGTCGTTTTGATACTCGAACGTTTCTTTAGCAAGAGCCACGAAGAAGCCCTAAATATCATGCTTCATGTACATCAGAAGGGTGTCGGTATTTGTGGTGTCTTTACGTATGAGGTCGCAGAGACCAAAGTAACCCAAGTGATGGACCTGGCGCAGCAGCACCAGCATCCTTTGCAATGCACACTCGAGAAGGAGTAACGCATGTTGTCGCGGAATCTCGAACGTAGTCTTCACCAGGCGTTGTCTTGTGCGCGTGAGCGTCACCACGAATATGCAACTCTTGAGCATTTGTTGTTTTCCTTGATCGAGGATCAGGACGCCGTCGCAGTACTGCGCGCTTGTGGAGTGGATATTGAAAAGCTCAAGGAAGACCTCGTTGATTATCTTGACAACGAGCTGGGAAATTTAGTTGTTAACCGTGACGAGGACCCGAAACCGACCGCGAGTTTCCAGCGTGTCGTCCAGCGTGCTGCGATCCATGTACAGACAGCTGGCCGTCAGGAAGTTACCGGCGCTAATGTTTTGGTCGCGATGTTCTCGGAACGTGAATCCCATGCGGTTTACTACCTCCAGGAACAGGAGGTGTCGCGCTTCGATGCCGTTAATTACATCTCACACGGCATCGCAAAAGTGCCTGGCCGTTCAGAGCCGAGACCGGTTGAAGGTACGGATGGCGATGACGGTGATGAAACTGACATCAAGGAAGGCCATGAGGCACTCGATGCTTACTGTGTTGATCTGAATAAGAAGGCCGGTGAGGGCAAGATTGATCCTTTAATTGGCCGTGCTGCCGAAATAGAACGCACCATTCAGGTTCTGTGCCGCCGTCGAAAGAACAACCCGCTTTATGTCGGCGATGCCGGTGTTGGCAAGACAGCGTTGGCGGAAGGACTTGCGAAGCGCATTGTCGATGGCGACGTGCCTGAGGTTCTCGCCGATGCAACGATTTTTTCTCTCGACATGGGCGCGCTATTGGCGGGAACCCGTTACCGCGGTGATTTTGAAGAACGTCTCAAGGCTGTTGTCACTGAACTGGAGGCTTGTGAAGGCGCCATCCTGTTTATTGATGAGATCCATACGGTGATTGGTGCAGGGGCGACCAGTGGTGGCTCGATGGATGCCTCGAACCTTCTCAAACCGGCGCTACAAAGCGGAACGCTGAAGTGTATGGGATCGACGACCTATAAAGAATACCGGTCTTACTTTGAAAAAGACCGCGCATTGGTACGCCGTTTCCAGAAGATTGATGTTATTGAGCCCTCAATCGAGGATGCCGTGAAAATTCTTCGTGGTTTGAAGCCTTATTACGAGAAACATCATCGTGTCCGTTATACGGCGGAAGCGATCCGCACAGCGGTTGAACTCGCTGCGCGCTATATCAATGATCGTAAACTTCCTGATAAGGCGATTGACGTTATCGACGAAGCGGGTGCTGCGCAGATGCTGTTGCCCGAAGGCAAGCGTCGCAAAATGATCACGGTTAAGGACGTCGAAGATGTCGTTGCCAAGATCGCGAGAATTCCGCCAAAGAGCGTGTCTCGGGATGATCAGGAAACGCTCAAGACATTGGACGATGATCTGAAGCGCGTTGTGTTTGGCCAGGATGATGCGATCTCCGCATTATCATCGGCGATCAAACTCTCCCGGGCAGGACTTCGCGAACCTGAGAAGCCAATCGGCTCTTATTTGTTCTCGGGTCCGACCGGTGTCGGTAAAACGGAAGTCGCACGCCAGCTCGCCATTACGATGGGGATAGAGCTGATCCGGTTTGATATGTCGGAATATATGGAACGCCATACGATATCTCGTCTCATCGGTGCGCCGCCTGGCTATGTTGGATTTGATCAAGGCGGGTTGCTGACGGATGCGATTGATCAGCATCCCCATGCGGTTCTGCTGCTTGATGAAATCGAAAAGGCCCATCCGGATCTATTCAACATCCTGCTGCAGGTGATGGATCATGGGCGCTTGACCGATCACAACGGTAAGAACGTTGATTTCCGTAATGTCATTTTGATTATGACGACAAATGCCGGAGCCTCCGATATGGCTAAGGAAGCTATCGGCATTGGCCGAACTAAGCGTGAAGGCGAGGATGAAGAGGCTATCAAGCGCATGTTTACGCCTGAATTCCGTAATCGTCTGGATTCGACTATTGGATTTGCCGGGCTGCCGCCTAAGGTCGTCTCGCTGGTCGTCGACAAGTTTGTTATGCAGCTCGAAGTTCAGCTCGAAGACCGTAATGTAAGGATTGAGCTCGATAAGGCTTCCCGCAAATGGCTGGTTGATAAGGGCTATGACGAGCATTTTGGCGCGCGTCCGCTTGGCCGACTGATTCAGGAGAGCATCAAGAAACCGCTAGCCGATGAGTTGCTGTTTGGCAAACTTGTGCGCGGTGGTGTGGTGAGTGTTTCGGTGAAAGATAAAGAGCTGGCATTTGATATCCGGCCTGAGGATCCAAAAAAGAAGCCAATCAAACCTAAAGCCAAGGGTAAAAGTAAGGATTCAGGGAAAGATAACGGCGATGGCAAGAAGGCGCCGGAGCTCGTTGAATAGGCCGGTTAGCGGCATCGCGTGAAAGTTAAACTTTGATATCTTTGCGATAGGGCGACCGTTCGTCTTCAAGCGCGTCCATTTCCCATTCGGTTTCTTTCTGTTCACTAACTAGGAATCTCGCGACGGCT
>CAJJCG010000027.1 GCA_905182615.1 Alphaproteobacteria bacterium UBA2964
GTTTACCAGCCCGTTTGCTGATTGTCTTGAAGGCATCAACCAAAGCCGCTTGTGACCCCAGATTTACGGCGATAAGACCTTTCTCTGTCTTATGTGCCTCATCCGCAGAACAGCCTTTGAGAACTACCGGGTATTTGACCTTTTTAGCCGCCACTTTGGCTTCTGACTGAGTTGAGACCAGGACTTCGCGGCTGATCGGCACGCCGTAAGCGGCTAAGACCCGCTTGCTCTCATATTCTGAAAGCGTTTTTTGTCCCTTAGCGCGGGCTGCCTTAATTAATTTTTCTACGCGAGTGGCCATGCGATTAACTCCGACCTGTCGTCAGGACAAGCTTGCCCGGGCTTTTGCTAGCCTTGAACTGCGCCAAAGCTGATTGGAAGTCACCGAGTTCGTATGTTCCTTCAATCCGTGGATTGATTTTGCCCTCAGCAAGAAGCTTCAGAACATCTTCAGCAGCCGCTTTGATCACCTGCGGCTTGAAGCGGAAATGCAGATCGAGCGCCATACCAACCAGCGTCACATTCTTGACGTTGAAGTAATTGGCCTTTGCGGCAGGGATACCAGCGATAAAGCCAATACAAACGATACGACCGGAACAAGCGAGTGTCCGCAATGCGGCGGTAAAAATATCGCCGCCCAGAGGATCAAGGACGATATCAACGCCTTCTTTGCCGGCGGCCTTAAAGACCTGCTGTCGGAGGTTCTCGTTAAGGTCATCGACGGACAAATCGATGACAGCATCAGCACCGTTCTCTAGAACGATCTCGCCACGCTCTTCAGAAGAGCTACCACCAATCACAAACGCACCATGCGCCTTGGCAATCTGCACAGCCGCCAGACCGACGCCACCGCTAGCACCCAAAATCAGAACCTTCTCGCCGGGCTGATAAGCGCCGCGCTCCATTAGCGCGACCCAGGACGTCATATAGACCGTGGCCATCCCGGCAGCGGTTACATAATTGACATCATCCGGAAGAGCAAAACATCGGACGACCGGTGCGACACATGTTTCAGCATAAGCACCCCACGCCACAATCGCCATCACGCGGTCGCCAACCTTAAACTCGGTCACGCCATCGCCCACTGCAGAAATTAAGCCGGCAACATCGCGACCCGGCGTAAACGGACGCTCGGGCTTTGTCTGGTACTTTCCCTGCATCATCAGCGTATCGGGGAAATTAATCCCGATTGCATGGACATCGATCAGCACCTCTCCCGCCTTGGGCGTAGGTGCTTCGATTTCACCTAATTTATGGGTTTCGAGGGGGCCAAAGTCTTCAACGAGTACCGCACGCATAGAGCTATCCCTTTTTCCTTTAAAAGCGGGCGGATCCTAACATCCAAGCAACGCGCGATAAAGACTGCTTTTAAGGTGCCATTAGCCGCGCCCAGGCGGTGAACTGAGCACGCTGTGGCAGCTCACCCGTCCCGGTATTGATGACATCGCCATGATTGTCTGTCTGATCGGTATCAAGCCCGCGGGCAAACCACACCCATTCCGAGTTTTCGGCACTGGCACCCATCTGACAGCGATGAAAATTCTCCAAATCATCTGTCTGGATCAGTGATGCGGCCGAATGGGTTACATTCAAGCCACGGATGATGTCGCGGTTCATTTCTTCGGGCGCGCCCTCGAACAAAACCGGCCAGACAAGAATTTCAGTACGATCGACCGCAATCGGGCAAATAACCCGGACATGCTGGTTCAACGCCTGCAAAGACATGTTTGGATAGAAGGCTGTGTTGTGACGGCGCGGTGCCAGCACCTCGACCAATCGTTCTGGTGAATGGTTACCCTCTAAACTCTCGACATATCGTAGATAAGCAGTATCTTCGCGCCTCTTATCAGCCACGGGCTGATGGCCAGTATAGCTGTGGCCATTTTGTGCTGCGCCCCAGGCTTCGCGTTGTTCCCAGCGCTTTGCAGCTTCACCCTCATCACTGATTGTCGATCCGGCATCGTCCCCCTTGCGCCGGACGAACTGTTTGCCCTGAGGATTTAGAGTTGATTCATGACTGAACGGCACATGATACATATCGACCGTATTTTCGAGCTGAAACTTCCAATTCCCTCGGAACACATAGCGGTGGATACCCGCGTTGAGCAACACTTTGCCGGAGGGCGAACGGTCAACAATATCATCAATGCTCTTTTGGGCTGGGCCGAGCCAATCTGCGAGAGACGGCACCTCATCTGCAACACAGGCAAATACAAACCCGCGATAGTTCTCGACATGTTTGAGCCGCCGCATTCCAAGCGCCGGATTACTGAGGTCGAGAGAGTCCCCGTAGCCTCGGGGCATTGAGACCGCTTCAAGGTCACCATTATTCTTGAATGTCCAACCATGATACGGGCAACGAAAAGGCAGTGTGTTGCCTTTTGCCTCGACGCAAACCTTCGCGCCCCGATGGCCGCAACTATTGTGGATGACGTAAACTTTTCCATCGCTATGTCGGCTCAAAATTACCGGACGGCGACCTATCCTTCGGGTGACATAGTCTCCTGCATTGGGAACTTCGCTGTCATGACCAATAAAGACCCAAGCGCGACCAAAAATCCGCTCCATTTCCAGATCGAATATCGTCGAATCAGTGTAAACCGAGCGGTGAACGCTGTCGGCACGGACTAACCCGCTTAGATCAGGTTCGATGTGAGTGACTGCATGACCATCATCCATCCTAACAGTTTCACCCAAACTGACAAATTTCGCTAGTCCAACAGCGTTCAGCCATGTCCCCCCGCCGTCAGACGCGCTATTCTAGGGCAACTACTATGACAGATTCTCAAACCACAGTTCTGACCAATCCGGACGATGTGCCGTTAAAGACCCAGCTTGCGGTCTATGGCATCGGGACCTTCAGCACGACCACGCATTTTATGCTCATGGTCATCGTGCCGATCTGGGCACGCGTTAATATGGGAATTCCTGAGGGCTTTACGCTTGGGTTGGTGCTTGGTTGTCGACCGCTTTTGTCTCTCTTCCTGTCAATTCATGCCGGCAGTTTGATGGACAAGTTGGGCACTAAGCGGGTGATGTTTTTCATCGGGCTAATGATCCTCTTTACGCCCTTCATGTACCCACTGCTGCCATTTGTCTCAGCTTTGATCGTCATTCAACTTTTATCCGGAGTCTGTGACTCCATCGGCTGGATGGGCGCACAAACCCTGGTCGGGCAGGTAATGCATGGCCGAACCAAATATGCCGCACGCCTCGGCGCCATCATCAGGTCAGGCCATGTCATCGGACCTCCTGCGGTCGGAGCGGTATGGGACTTTGCTGGCCCGATGGCCGCCTTCAGCCTGGTCGGACTCAGTGGTGTCGGCTTTATGGTATCGGTCATGATGCTACCCGCGATTTCTGCACGACCGGCTGGAACCGCCGCATATACTGCAGAAACACCGCGAGCGCCCTTTGTCTGGAAATCTCTACTACCAAATCCAGCGGATTACATTGCGTCATTCAAGCTACTGGCATCCCCGACCATCGCCATCGTTATCCTGCTCGGAATGATGGTCCATATCGGCAATAACATTCAGAGCACGTTCTATATCGTGTGGCTGGAAAAATATGTCGGTGTCCCGGCAACACTCATCGGGTTTCTGATTTCATTTTCTTCCATCGCTGCCGCTGGGGGATCGTTAGCAGCCACCCCCTTGCGTCGGCGGTTTCCGGCTTTCTGGGTATTATGGGCGGCTATCTTTACCGCTCTGATCTTTATTTCAATCACGCCTCTACTCGGAAAAGTAGCTGTGGTTGCCGGTGTGACAGGCATGCTCGGCTGGGCGATAGAGATTTCACCATTGATTGCCGCCTATCTGGTCTTTTGTTTCGTGGCGGGTTTGCGATCAGTATCCAACGGCATCCATCAACCGCTTGTGATCACCCTGATGCTGCGAACGGTAGGGCCCAACGAAAAGGGCAAAGCTATCGGATTGCGCGGCACCATGAACCGGGTGACCTCGATGCTTGGGCCATTTCTGCTCGGTGGCTTGGCAGGCATGGTCGGTTTGGAATACGGTTTTTATATTATTGGAATTATGTCGTCGATGATCATGCTGTGGCTCGCCTGGTTAATGCTGCGGCACCCGGAAATTCACGACCTACAGGACAGGGTAAAAGAAGAGCAATGAGACTTCAGAACAGAATTGCAATTGTGACCGGCGCGGCTGGCGGAATCGGCGAAGGCATTGCCAAAGCCTATGCTGCCGAGGGAGCGACAGTCCTTGCTTGCGATATCAACGAGGACGGCGCGGCAGAAACTGCAAAGGCGGTCAATAAAGACGGTGGCAAAGCCTCAAGCTGTCACATCGACATCACCGATGCCGAAGCTGCACAATCCGTGATTGCCAAATATGCAGGCGAACATGGCAGGCTCGATATCATCGCCAACGTAGCGGGCACCGGCCAACGCCACAGCTTCCTTGATGCCAAAATCGAAGAGTTCGATCGTGTCATGAAGGTCAATTTGATGGGGACTTTCATATGCGGCCAAGCCGCCGCCCGTGAAATGGTCAAGCAAGGCTATGGTCGCATCGTCAATATCGCGTCTATCGCAGGGACTAGGGCTGGCTCCGGCCGCACGGCTTATGGCACATCTAAATCAGCGGTCATCGGTCTGACTCGACAGGCAGCCTTGGAACTCGCACCACATGGCATCACGGTGAATGCGGTTGCCCCCGGCCCTGTCGACACCCCACTCACCCGCGTCACTCATAACGACGTCACCCGTGACGGCTATAAACAGCTTATTCCGGTTGGCCGCTATGGTATGGTCAAGGAAATGGCCGATGCGGCAGTCTTTCTCGCGGGCGAACAGGCGTCCTACGTGAACGGTCACATCCTTTATGTCGATGGTGGCTACATTGCTGCCGGTATCTCGACAGACTTCGGTGGGACAATAGATCCCAGCACAAAATAACAGGAGAGGCCCATGTTAATCGATATCTACACGCATATCTTTCCCGGTACGTTTTACGAGCAGATGACAAAAGCTGCCCCACGGCTGGAGAATATTGGCAAGCGTATGCAAGCCGTTGTCCCCGTCCATAATCTCGAAGAACGTTTCCGACAGATGGATGCCTATGGAGATTACAAACAGCTGATCTCACTGCCCAACCCACCCCTCGAAGACATCATGGATGCCGAGACCGGTACGCACCTGGCCCGCGTCGCCAATGATGCGATGGCAGAGGAATGCGCTAAACATCCGGACCGGTTTGTCGGCTTTGCCGCAGCACTTTGTATGCTCGATATGGATGGCGCGATGGAAGAGCTGCATCGCTCAATCAAGGACCTCGGTGCGCGCGGTGTTCAGATTTTCACCAACGTCGCCGGTGAACCGCTCGACAAACCCGAATACCTGCCGTTGTTCGATGCGATGGCGGAATATGATTTGCCAATCTGGATGCACCCGGCGCGCGGTGCCGATATGGCAGACTATAAAGGCGAAGAACGTGGCCGCTATGAAATGTGGTGGTGTTTTGGCTGGCCTTATGAGACGTCGATCGCGATGACCCGGCTGGTCTATTGCGGCATCTTCGATCGTCATCCGGACCTCAAGATCATTACCCACCACATGGGCGGCATGATTCCCTATTTCGATGGTCGTGTTGGCCCGGGCATGGATGTGCTGGGCGCGCGGACGACTGACGAAGACATCACCGGCATCCTGCCCGCTCTGAAGAAACCCCACGCCGAGTATTTCAAGAATTTTTATGCCGATACCGCCATGTTTGGGGCCACCCTCGGCATTGAATGCGGCATGAAATACTTTGGTATAGAACATACTGTATTCTCCACAGATTTCCCTTTCGCACCGACCGCTGAGACCATCGAAGCGATCAATAGTCTCGAGCTTGAGCGCAATGACCTCAAAACCCTGTGTTCTGGAAATGCCCAACGGCTTATGAAGCTGTAACGACGACAGCGGAGCGAAATCAATGACGGCAGAGAAACCGCTAAAAAATGGCTATACTGGATTAGGCGCCGCGGTCCCCCGTGTTGAGGACGAGCGCATGCTCACCGGCAAAGGCCGCTATGTCGACGATATGTCGATGCCGGGCACCTGCCATGCCTGTGTCGTCCGCTCACCACATGCCCATGCGAGGCTTCTGAGCATCGACACGACCGAAGCTAAAGCCTCACCCGGTGTGCTTCTAATCCTCACCGGCGAAGACGTTATCAAGGAGCAGCTCGGCGATCTAACCTGCATGTCTTTTCCCAAGCTACTGCCGGGCAGCCCATCTTTTTGTCCGAGCCAGCCGATTTTAGCGCGGGACAAGGTCCTGTTTGTCGGTGAAGGCATTGCCCTCGTCGTAGCTGAAACGCTGGAGCAGGCAAAAGACGCTGGCGAATTGCTCGAAATCGAGTACGAAGTGCTGCCCGCTGTAACGCTGATTGATGCACACGCCGCTAATGCGCCAAAAGTCTGGGATGAAGCCAACGGCAATACCAGCTTTCAGACCATCTCCGGCGACAACGCCGACGTTACTGCCCAGTTTGCGGCAGCAGCTCACATCAGTAATTTTCGGGTCCAATACCCACGCGCCACATCAAATTCCATGGAGCCACGAGCCACCCTCGCCTACCGGAATCAGATGGATGGCCGGATGACCCTGTGCAGCAGTGCGCAGGAACCGCATGAAATCAAACATGTAGTGTCGCATGTGCTCGGCATGTCACAGCTTGATCTCCGAGTCGTTGCCATGGATGTCGGCGGTGCGTTTGGCATGAAGGGCCAGGTCTATCCAGAGGACGTTCTCGTCGTCTGGGCTGCCCGCCAGCTCGACCGTCCGGTAAAGTGGACCGCCGATAGAAGTGAAGCCATCGCGACAGACATGCACGGCCGAAGCCCGATCGCGGACGCCTCTATGGCGTTCAACAAGGACGGTAAAATTCTCGCAATGCGGACGTCAGTCATCGTCGATGTTGGGGCCTATCTCAGTATTTGGGCGGCGGTGCCACCGCGCAATGCGACGATCAGTTTCCCCGGTACCTACGATATCCCGATGATCCACGCTGAGGTCAAAGCGACCTTCAGCAACACGACGTTGATGGGTCCCTATCGCGGTTCCGGCAAACCAGAGGCGTCCTACGTTCTTGAACGGCTCATGAGTAACGCAGCGCGGGAAATGGGCATCGACCCCATCGAACTGCGCCGCCGTAATCTGATTTCGTCTGAGGCAATGCCCTATCAAACGCCGGGCGGCTATCTCTATGACACCGGCGATTTCGTAAAGGTTCTCGACACGGCTATTGCACTTGCTGACTGGGACGGCTTCGAGAAACGCAAAACGGAGGCGGAACAAAACGGACGACGCCGTGGCATCGGACTGGCATTGCATTGCCAGCGCGCCGGAACGTTCTCGGAGCGGATGGAAATCCGGGTCGATCAAGACGGGTTGATTTCCGCCCATGTCGGCACGCTCTCTACCGGTCAGGGTCACGAGACCATGTTTGCCCAGATGATCTCCGGCTGGCTATCTGTTCCCATCGACGATGTACGCGTCTTCCAAGGCGACACCGACAAGGTTCTATTCGGACGCGGCACGTTTGCCCAGCGCAGTATGGCAACGGGTGGCTCAGCCCTCAAACTGGCTGCTAATGAGGTCATTAGAAAAGGCAGCCGCATCGCTGCCTGGATGATGGAGGCGTCAGAAGCCGACGTCGCCTTCGAAGGTGGAAATTTCACGGTAGCGGGTACCGACCGTTCCGTGACCTTCAAAGAAGTGGTGAAGACTTCCTATTTAGGCGCTGGTGTTCCGCAGGATCTCGGACTTGGTCTCGATGGCGTCGGCAATCACGATGGGACCTACAGCTTCCCTAATGGCTGTATGATTTGCGAAGTCGAAGTCGACGCAGAAACCGGCAGCCTAAATGTGGACCGGCTCTATGCCGTCGATGATGTCGGTGTTGTGGTCAATCCGCTGACCCTGGCAGGGCAACTCCATGGCTCCATCGCGCAAGGGTTGGGGGAAGCGACGGTGGAACAAATTCTTTACGACCGCAAAAGCGGGCAGCTTCTCACCGGTTCGTTTATGGATTACGGCATGCCGCGCGCCGATATGATGCCGGACATCATTTCTGAAGAATCGTTGGTGCCGTCGACCAATAATCCGCTCGGTGTCAAAGGCGGCAGCGAAGCAGGCAATTGCGGCATGCCGTCTGCGATCATTCTCGCCGTGCTCGATGCCCTCGCACCGCTTGGCGTTAAAGACGTGCCGATCCCGGCGACACCTCAACGTGTGTGGCGGGCTATTCAGGATGCCAAATAACCAACAAAGGAATACAGGTAATGAGTGAGCTGGAACTTTCGTTAGCTGTCTGCGACTACGATCACGTGCGGGACTTCGTTTCCGGCGCCGTGAAGGCCGAAGGGCTGAACATCAACTTCCAGAGTTTCACCATCCAGGAAATTTTCCACCGTTTCACGACCTTCCGGGAATGGGATGCGTCTGAAATGTCGATGGGCATGTATGTAGCACTACGGTCACAGGGCGACGACAGCCTGACCGCTATTCCGGTTTTTACCTCACGGATGTTTCGTCTCTCGTCATTTTATGTGAACCGCAACAGTGCGAAAAAATCCGCTGAAGATTTGCGTGGCGGGAAAATCGGTTATCCCGAATGGGCCCATACCGCCGGGATATACAGCCGCGCCTATCTCATGCACGAGGCTGGCATTCCCCTTGAAGAAGTGGAGTGGGTACAATCCGGTTTAAACAAAGGCGGCATCGCAGAACATGTCGAGCTCGCTTTGCCATCAACTGTTCAGATAACGCCCGTGTCCGACAAAAGTCTGGATCAAATGCTGATCAACGGGGAGATCGACGCCCTGATGTCGTCGGCGGCACCGAAGAGCTTTATTGATGGAAACCCCGATATCGTGCGGCTGTATCCTAATTTCGAAGATGTCGAAAGCGCGCATTACCGGAAGACTGGCATCTTCCCTATCATGCATACTATTGCCATCAAGCGCGAAATAACCGAGCAGAATCCCTGGATGGCGAAAAACCTGTTCACGGCGTTTGAGGCCGCAAAGAACCGTTCAACAGCGCGGATGCGCGACGTCACGATTTCACGCTACCCTAACCCGTGGAATTTTGTGGGCGCGGAAAGAGCACGCGCTTTGTTTGGCGAGGACATCTGGCCCTATGGCATAGAGCCCAACCGCAAAACGCTAGAAACATTTCTACAGTTCTGTCTGGAACAGGGCATTGCCCACCGTCCGGTAACTGTTGAAGAGCTGTTCGTACCGCAGGTGCAATAGGCCTTGATAAATTTTTGAGAAAAAGAGTACCCACGACATGATCAAACTCGGAATTGCCGGCCAGACCGAGACTGTCTAGATCAAATGAGTATGGGTTTTCCTTTGATTTCGCGGTTTAGGGCGATAATCTGGGAAAAATGATATTAAATTGAGGAGTATCCCAATGGCCAAGCGTCGTATCGAAGGTTCCTTTGTTGCCCTGATCACCCCGATGAACAATGACGGGTCGGTTGATTTCGAAGGCTTCCGCTCCCTACTTGATTTTCAGGAGAGCAACGGCAGCTCCGCCGTATTGATCATGGGCTCGACCGGCGAGGTTTCCATGCTAACCCCAGACGAGCGGCGTCAAGTGATCTCCGAGACCATCAAGATGAAGACCGACAAAATGGAGTTTTGGTACGGCTGCACCGGCCCCAGCACCGAGCAAACCATTGGCTATGTTGAATATGCCGGCAAAGAAGGTGCCGATGGCGCGATCATCGCCGCACCGCCTTATATCTGCGCGCCGGATGAAGATATCACCGACTACTTCCTCGAAGTCGCCGATGCCAGCGAGATTCCCATCGGGATTTATAACAACCCGCCCCGCGTCAAAACGGATTTAGCGCATACATCGATCCTGCGGCTAGCCGAACATCCGAACATCATCGTGAACAAGGAATCTACCGCGCGTGTCGGGCAAATCGCCCAGACTGTTGCCGGAAACCCTGACATGTCCCTAATGTGCTGCGACAGCCCGACACTGGGTCTCGTGGTGCCGTTGATGTCACTTGGTGGCCACGGCACGGCCAACATGTCCGGCAATATCATCCCGCAGGAAATGGTGACGATTTCAACACCGTGGAAAAACTGGGACGATGCCATGGCCTGTCGCGAAACCTGGCTGAATAATCTGCAAATGCTGCATTTCACCTATTCAGCGGTCAACCCGGTTGCCGTGAAATGCCTGATGGGTGCTGTCGGCCTGCCAGCGGGACCGCTGCGCAAACCGCTCAAGCCAATTGCGCCTGACCACCTTGCCAAGGGGCTGCATATTTGCCGTGAATTGGGGCTGGATCAGAAATACGGCTTCAGCCTGCCGCTAATACGCTCAGCGGCGGAGTAACCTTTAAGCGAGCGTCAGACCGCCATCGACATGGATGGTCTGGCCGGTAATGAACGCGGCTTCATCTGACAGTAAGAACGCAATCAGCCCGGCGACATCTTCCGGCGTGCCGATGCGGCCCATCGGGGATTTTGCGGCAGCCTTGGTCCAGGCATCGCCCGGCAGGGCCGAATGGCCGGAAGCGTCTTTTTTTGTATAGCCCGGCGCGACGCAATTTACGGTCACGCCATCGTGGCCGAGCTGAACTGCCAGAGATTTCGCCAAAGCCTCAATCGCCGCCTTGGCTGCCGCCGTTGTGGGAAACAACCCGTCAGCCGCGAATACGTGTGCAACGAATGAGCTGACGGCAACAACCCGGCCACAATCCGACTTTCTCAGATAGGGCATGGCATTTGTCGCCAGCCGGAAAAACGCCTCCGGCATCCCCTTCTCTGCCGCAATGAGGGAGTCTACATCAACATCACCCAATAACCGCCGATCCGCAAAACCGGCATTGCTGACGATTTGATCGAGGCCACCGAGGCGTTCCACTGTTTTACCAATTAGAGCCTCAGCGAAGTCACCATCGGTGAGGTCGCCCAAAATGATTTCCGCCGCGCCACCGGATTTGGCCACATCAGCGGCAACTTTTTCAAGCCCATCACGGTTGGACCGAGAATGGAGCATGATCTCGCTGTCTGACCTTGCGATACGTCGTGCCGCGGCGGCGCCAATGCCGCTTGCCGCACCGGTTATCAAGGTAATTGTCATTCGTTTACGCCGTTTTCGCCTGTATTTTGGGCTTTAGTGTGCGGTGTTCTGCCGCCGAGTGCAATTGCTGTTCAACCTCTTAACGACATGACACATTTCTCACGCCGTATTTTTCACACCATGTGAACTCGATGATGGTGTTAATATGCGAGAACACTTCCAATATTCGATTTGGGGGGTCTGCCGTCAGCGGCTATGGAGCAAATTAGCTAGATTGGGTAAGGAAGGATTTTTGGTTCATCGTAGTGACCGAAGGGAACGAAGATGAGACAGAAATCGCAGACACGACAGACGGGTGCCGCCAAGGCGATCAAGGACATTCGCTGGACTACCCGCAAGCAGTATTAAGCAGAAGAAAAATCCGCATCCTA
>CAJJCG010000028.1 GCA_905182615.1 Alphaproteobacteria bacterium UBA2964
TAAAATCAGCTTGGACGCCGTTGCCCGGGATGGTCCGTCATACCTTTACACATTTTCATTTGGAATTGTCGATCCTGGTGACGCGAGTCGGTGAAAACGAAGTGCCAGCGGGGGCGATATGGTCGACACCTGACCGGCTTGGCGAACATGCATTGCCAACCGTGATGAAAAAGGTGGTGCATTTGGCGCTGAAAGCGGGCTAGAGACCGGGGTTATTCCGCGGCCCCGTGGAACGGCCCGACGTCTGCCTTTTCCTTGCGGATTGCCATATCGGCGCGGATCCGTTCGCGGAGCTTGTCGATAGGAACAACTTTACCGCGTCGTTCAATATGCCAGAAGGTCCAGCCATTGCAAGACGGTGCATTCTGAACGCTGGCGCCGACCTGATGGATCGACCCGCGTACGTCTTTGACCGCGATACTGCCGTCGGCGTTTACCTTGGCGGTAACCCGTTTGCGAATGTCGAATAGTTTGTCACCGGCGTTAAGCAGCCCTTGTTCAATTACCGAGCCAAACGGCACACGAGGCTCATTACGCTTGTCAGGCGTCGTCAAAACGGTGACATCGGCAGGCGCGCATTTAACGGCATCGATACGGTCTTGAGCAATGCTGACATAATCGGTTTCGCGATCAATACCAATCCAGTCCCGACCGAGCCTCTTGGCGACTGCGCCGGTGGTGCCGGTGCCAAAGAAGGGATCGAGTATGACATCACCGGGCTTACTCGATGCCAAAATAACGCGATGCAATAAGCCTTCGGGTTTTTGTGTCGGGTGGGCTTTGCGACCGTCGAGTTTCAGCCGCTCAGCGCCGCCGCAAATCGGAAACAGCCAGTCGCTGCGCATCTGAACATCTTCGTTCAGCGCTTTCATTGCGCGGTAGTTAAAGGTCGGTTTTGCGTCTTGTGATTTTGAGCACCAGATTAATGTCTCATGGGCATTGGTAAAACGCTTGCCGCGAAAGTTGGGCATCGGGTTTGATTTGCGCCAGATAATGTCGTTGA
This sequence comes from Alphaproteobacteria bacterium UBA2964, assembly GCA_905182615.1. Classification (GTDB taxonomy): domain Bacteria; phylum Pseudomonadota; class Alphaproteobacteria; order MPNO01; family UBA2964; genus UBA2964. Next base: position 1,004 of record CAJJCG010000028.1, read on the forward strand.
GAACCCAGAAACCGAGATCTTGCAGCGCGGTGCCGACCCGGAAAATATTGTGATAGCTGCCGATGACCCAAATCGAGCCCGTCGGTTTTAGAATGCGTTGTGCCGCCGCGAGCCAGCGGCGTGTGAAATCATCATAATGCGCAAAGTCTGAAAACTTATCCCAGTCTTCTTCTACACCGGCAACGCGGGTGTTGTTTGGTCGGTGCAAATTGCCCGCCAGTTGCAAATTATACGGTGGATCGGCAAAGATCATGTCGATCGATTCCGCCGGCAAAGAATTCATATGCTCGATGCAGTCGCCAACGAGTATTTCGTTGCGAGGGATGTCGGTGATTTCAGTCATGGTGCAAACCATGATTCATCGGTGACTCGCCGTCAACAAATTTATTGGATTCAAGGGGTTAGAGTGATTTTCTCAACCAAAAAATGTCCAGATGTATGAATCTAATTCAGTCGAGACTCAATATCTTGATTATGGGAGCAAAACTTTTTCGGTGATGTGGGGTCACGCCGATCTCTTCAAGCGCTTTACTGTGTTGCGGGGTGCCGTATCCAGAATTCGTCTCCCAACCATATCCCGGGTAGCGCAGCGACAGCTTTGTCATGATGCGATCGCGCGTCACTTTGGCGACAATGGAGGCTGCGGCGATAGACAAGGAGATGGAATCTCCTTTGACAATCGTGCGGGCCGGGCAGGGGAGAGATGGCATCCGGTTGCCATCAACCAACGCAAATTGCGGCGCCGTTGGTAAGGCGCACACGGCCCTCTCCATGGCCCGGAACGTTGCGCCGAGGATATTGAGCTGACCGATTTCTGCTGGGGTCGCGGCGCCGATACCGATCTCAGCGCAAAATGGTAGTTGTGCGGCGACGGCTTCACGATTTTTCGCGCTAAGCTTTTTGGAATCGTCGATCACATTGGCTAGTTCATCGGGTAACTTGTCTGGATCGATAATGACGGCTGCGGCGACCACCGGTCCGGCCCAGGGGCCGCGTCCGACTTCATCAATACCGGCAACGATGCCGCCGGCCTGTTTTTCATAGTGCAGATCAGCCATCGATTTTGGTCTCTGGCTTTGACGTTTCGGTACTGGACTGTTTGCTTTGATCCGTAAGCTTGGGTTGAGATGGCAGTGCCAGCGCCTTATTTCTAGATCGCTTTTCGGCTCTTTTGTCCTTGAAGGTGTTTGCTTGCACCCAAAGACTTCCAGCAACGCGGCGTGTCCAACGGGAACTGCGTCGTGCCAATAGCCGTTCGCCAACAAAGGTGGCATCAAAGACCAGTTTTAGCGTAGTTAGGCGGCGTTCGGCGATACGTTGCAATCGTCTCGCGGTTGAGAGCCAGAACGGGCTCAGTGCCAGGCTCAAGACTGTCACGGAAATAATGAGCTTGGATTCTTCTGGCGATATTGCCGCCACGGCAGTTGCAGATGCGGCAAGCAGAAAAGAAAACTCTCCAAGCTGTGAAATAAGAACACCTGACATAAAGGAACGTTGCCAGCTTTCCCGCAGTAGCCGGAAGATGGCGATGTTGAGCGCGCTTTTGAACAGGGTCACGATCAGGAATAGGAACAGCACTGTCCCGAGATTGTCCCAGACAAATTGCAGATCGAGGAGCAGGCCGATGGATAAAAAGAAGACCATCAGCATGACACTCTGGATTGGCCGGACGACGGCGAGCATTGGTTCTCGCTCGGCGCTATTGCCGATGGCAAGCCCGGCGAGGAAGGCGCCATAGGCGGGAGAGAGCCCGATTGCCCCCATTAGGGCACCGGCGCCAAAGCAATAGACCAGCCCCGCCAGAGGTGACAGGTCAACATGACCGACGATTATTTTGTAAAACGGCAAATGCTGACGGCCTTGCTTGAGTAAAAGCCGAACCAGTCCAAACAGGAGCAACGCTGAAACGCCGATCTGGGTTGCCGCCGCCATATCGAAACCACCGGCTCCTAAATTTTCGACGATCAGCAACATGGGTAAGAAGGCGAGATCCTGCGCGATGAGGACCGCAACAGTTATGCGTCCAACCCTGGCGCGGAGCGCTCCGATTTCCTCCAGTAGTTTTACCGCGACGGCTGTCGACGAAAGCGCGACGACAAAGCCAAGCAGAATCGCGCTTGAATTTGAAATACCGAGGAGAGACGAGGCGGCGAACATGACCAGCAGGCTGGCGCCGGTCTGCATGGCAACGGCCGGCAACGCCAGCCGCCAGGTATATTTCAGTGTCCTGACACTGAGCTCCATCCCGACAATAAACAGCAACATCAGGACGCCGAGTTCGGCAAAGCCCTTGATCATGCCTTCGCTTTGTACGACCTCGAACCCGGTCGGGCCAAGCAAAACTCCTGCCAGCAAATAACCGACCAGCGGCGGCTGCCGGAAATGGGCAAAGAGCATGCCGCAGGCAAGCGCCGTTAAAACGACATAGGCGAGTCCAGTGAGATCGGTTGCGTGTTCCATTGAGGGGCCTAGTTTAACACGTCAGGCTGAGTCGTCTTCACCCTTGGTGTCGCAGTTGGCCTTTAGAACAGAGCGAGCTGTCCGTCTTTTTGTAGTGGCGCATAGAACTGGCTGGTATCGAGCTCAAACCGCCGGTCGTTATATCCTAGGCGATTGCACATGAGCTCGAACCGATTTTTGAGCAAAGCGGCATATTCGCCAGTGTCTTTCATGCGAGTGCCAAATTCCGACTGGTAGACTTTGCCGCCACGGGTGTTGGCGAGCAAGCTCATGACATATTTGGCTTTATTGGGTTCATGGGTTTCTAGCCATTCTTTGAATATACCGGCTATTTCGAGGGGCAATCGCAGCAATATATAAGAGGCGAGAGTTGCCCCGGCATCGTGAGCGGCTGTGAGAATGCTTTCCAACTCGTGATCATTGAGCGCTGGGATCACCGGTGCCGCCATCACGCCGCAGGGCACACCCGCATCGGCCAATATTCGAATGGCCGCCAGCCGCTTCGTTGGGGTGGAGGCGCGGGGCTCAAGCGTGTTGGCTAGCCGATGGTCCAATGTCGTTACTGACACGCAGACCTGCGCTAAACCCTTCTCTGCCATTGGTCCCAGAATATCGAGATCTCGTAGCACGAGCGCTGACTTTGTGACGATGCCAACTGGGTGGTTGAAGGCTGACAGTACCTCAAGGATGCCACGCGTCAGGCGCAGTGTTTTCTCAACAGGTTGATACGGGTCGGTATTGGTCCCCATTGCCATCGTTTTGCATTGATAGCTGGATTTGCGCAGCTCGCGCTCCAGCAACCGGGCGGCCTCTGGTTTGTAAAGCAGCTTGGTTTCAAAATCGAGGCCCGGAGATAGTCCGAGATAGGCGTGGGTCGGCCGCGCAAAGCAATAGACACAGCCATGCTCGCAACCGCGATAGGGATTAATCGATCTGTCGAACGGCACATCGGGTGAGGTGTTGCGCGCGATGATGGTCTTCGTTGTATCCTTGGTCAGCGTGGTTTGAAGTTTTGGCGGTGATAACAGCTCTTCATCCCGAACCCAGCCATCGTGAATGGCTTGGCCTGTGTGTTTTTCAAACCGGCCGGTGCGGTTGCTTACTGCCCCTCGACCTTTGGCAGGGTTTGGTGCTAACCGGTCGATAACGCTGTTTTCGGCGCCAATATCGTCCATTTCAGGGCCTGTTAGTAGGTTATTCATCATAGTTAATCATTAACTCAATTTAAGAACAAATCAAGAACATTTTCCTAGGGTCTGGATGGGTGAGATTCCATGCTATGAAGATTGCGACTTGCGAGGGATGGGTGTGGCTTCAAAGGTGACGATCAGCGTTGTAATTCCGGCCTTGGGGGTTGATGGGGCCCTGCGCCCGACGCTGGACTCTGTGAAGGGATGCGTCGATGACCTTGTGATCAGCGATGGCAGGTCTTCTGATCACACTGCTGCTTATGCCAAAAAGGCTGGCGCGACGGTGGTCGTGGGCGAGCGTGGACGTGGCCAGCAATTACGCCGCGGTGCCGAGATCGCGACCGGAGACTGGCTACTGTTTCTCCATGCTGACACGGTTTTGGAAGAGGGCTGGATCGATGAAGCCAGGCAGTTTATAGAGGAAAATGGGGAGAAATCGGCAGTGTTCAGATTCGCACTGGATGATCCGAATCCTTGGGCGCGAATGATTGAAAAGGGCGTTTCTCTGCGTTGCAGATTGCTGGCATTGCCCTATGGCGATCAGGGGTTACTGATCAGCCGCGCGCTTTATGACTCGATTGGCGGCTATAAACCGATCTCGTTATTCGAGGATGTCGATATCATAAGACGGCTTGGCCGACGCCGAT
>CAJJCG010000029.1 GCA_905182615.1 Alphaproteobacteria bacterium UBA2964
CCGGCCCTCATCGTCGGCGCCTTTGCCGATCGCATGAAATTTAGCGCGATGCTTTGGTTTACCGGAATTTGGATGCTGGTCGTTTACGCGCCAATTGTTCACTGGATCTGGGGCGGCGGCTTCCTCAGCCAAGACGGCGTGCTAGATTTTGCCGGCGGGACCGTCGTCCACATCAATGCCGGCGTCGCCGGGCTTGTTGCGGCGATTATGATTGGCAAACGCAAAGGGTTGGGCACAGAATCTTTAGCACCACACAACCTGATCTTGTCGGTAATTGGTGCCGCCTTGTTGTGGGTTGGCTGGTTCGGCTTTAATGCCGGCTCAGCGTTAGCAGCAAACGGCACCGCCGCAATGGCTATGGTCGTCACGCAGATCGCTACCGCAGCGGCAGCCTTAACCTGGATGTTCATTGAATGGGGACTACGTGGAAAACCAAGCGTCCTCGGTATCATCTCCGGCGCTATTGGCGGGCTCGTTGCCATTACGCCAGCCGCAGGTTTTGTCGATCCAATGGGGGCGCTGTTTATCGGCATCGGCTCAGGGGCGGCCTGTTACTGGGGCGCAACCTGGCTCAAACGTAAGGCTGGTTATGATGATGCGCTTGACGTCTTCGGAATACACGGCATCGGCGGCATCGTTGGCGCCTTGCTTACCGGCGTCTTTGCCAACAAGGCAATCGGCGGCACAGCCGGTCTGCTTGAAGGCAATGCCGGACAGGTCGTAACCCAGGCATGGGGCATCATTGCAACGGTCATCTGGTGTGCAATCGCCACCGCCATCATTTTAAAAGTTATTGATTTGATTATCGGAATACGGGTCGATGAAGAAACCGAACGCGACGGTCTCGATCGCGGCCTGCATGGCGAAGCCATCCAGTAGCTGACCCAATGAAATCACCCCTGGAGGCTTAGTGTAAGAGCGGCTTTCCCCTTCCGGAGATTTCTCTACGACGCCACCATAACCTGCCGGAGCTTCTTGCGAAGCTCCGGTTTTTCTTTTGCTCAATTTTTAAGCAACTCCCGAATTCAGCACGCCTGCCAGTCAAATTTTTGCCGAATGGCATTCTACTTGTACTGAGTCAGGCTTTGGAGGTAAGATTCTACTGTTTTTAGAGTAGTTTACGTCGCTTCTTATCAGCGGCAACTGAAGAAGAGCACCTATGATCAACGATCGGCTCGATCGAATCGGTGATTACCCGTTCGATCGCCTACGGGCATTACTGGATTCCAGCACGCCTCAAACCGAGGATGCCCCGTTATCGCTCGCTCTTGGCGAACCACAGCATCCTGCCCCGGAAATTCTCCATCGAGTTCTCGCAGAAAGTGGGGATCTCTGGGGAAAATATCCTCCAGTTTGGGGAACACCGGACTTCAGAGCCGCCGTCGCAGGCTGGCTTACGCGACGCTATAGCCTGCCGGGTGACATGTTCGACCCCGATAAATCGATAATCCCAGTTTCCGGCACCCGTGAAGCTCTCTTCATGGTCGCGCTCACTGTCATCCCGGAAAAAATCTCAGGGCAGCAACCTCTGGTCTTGATGCCAAACCCATTTTATCAAGTCTATCTAGGCGCGGCAGCGCTCGCCGGGGCCAAATCTGTATTTGTGCCGTCAGTACCGGAAACGAATTTTCTGCCTGATTTTCATGCGCTTGATGCGGAAACATTAGATCGCACGGCTGTCGCCTATTACTGCACGCCCGCCAACCCGCAAGGCACTGCTGCATCTATCGAAAAACTTAAATCCATTGTCGAGCTCGCCCGCAAACATGACTTCGTAGTTATTTTTGATGAATGCTACAGCGAAATTTACAACGACTCGCCACCGCCAGGCGGCATAGAAGCTTGCGCGGCATTAGGCGGCTCGCTTGATCACGTCCTGATCATGAATTCGCTCTCGAAAAGGTCAAGCGTTCCCGGGCTTCGGTCAGGTTTTGTAGCGGGCGACCCTGAAATTATGGCCCGATTTAAACAGGTCAGGGATTATGGTGGAGCACCGCCACCGATGCCACTACTGGCCGTCGCGACTGCCCTCTGGCAGGACGAAGAGCATGTCACGAGAAATCGCGATCTATACCGCAGGAAGTTTGATCTCGCGGATCAAAAACTTTCTGGACTGCATGGCTATTACCGACCCGATGGCGGTTTCTATCTGTGGCTCAATGTTGGCGACAGCGAAGCCGCAGCCCTAAAGCTATGGCAACAAGCGGCCCTTCGCGTGATTCCAGGGGCATACTTTGCCAAGGCCGGACAAGATGGAAGCAACCCAGGCGCTGCTTATATACGGTGTGCGCTGGTCCACGATCTAGAAACAACTGGTCAGGCACTTGATCGCCTGGTCACGACTCTTTGACGAGGAAGCAAGAATGGCCACCAATTCCCGAAACCTGACACGAAAAGGCTCTATCTTGCCGCAAGGTGTCACCGAATTTATACAAAAGCGCGCTACCGAGACCATTGGGGTTGCCTTGATCATCGCCGCGCTGGCAATGACCACCGCGCTTGGCAGTTTTAATCCTGCCGATCCCTCGCTCAATGCGGCCTCTGGCGCAACAACGGCAAACCTATTAGGGGCAACTGGCGCCTGGACTGCCGATCTTTTAATGCAATCGATAGGGCTCGCCGCATGGGTTTTGCCAGCCGTCGCCCTCGCTTGGGGGTGGCGCATGGTTACTCACAGGGGGCTGGGCCATTTGTGGCTACGACTAACGTTCTTGCCGCTTGCCCTGCTGGCAGCTGCCATCACTTTAGCAGGACCAGAAGCCGGTGTTGGCTGGGTGCTCAAGACGGGATATGGCGGCGTCACTGGGGATATCACGCTCGCGACAACCGCATCATGGAGCGCCGGCTTAACAGCCTACGGGACTGATGCTGTCGCGGCGCTCGCCGCAATATTGGCCTTTAGCGCCTTGATCGTTGCCTTGGGGTTTTCTGCTGCTGAATGGCGCCAATTCGGAAACACCCTTCGGTGGCTCGGCCGTCGTGGAGCCGCCGCAAGCGCGGCCGGTGGGCGTGCTGGTATGCAAGCCGGAAAATGGTCATTCAGCGTTGCAAAGAAAGGCCATGCCGCCGCACGGCAACGGCTTGAGCCAAAGCTCTATTACAACGAAGATGATGACAACATCGAAATCGGCGATGATCGTGAAATCGATACAGCCCGCAAGAAGCGGCAACCTCGTCTGGGCGGCGCGACCCGCGAAACCAAGAAAGAAATTGTCGTCCCACGATCGGCCAAAGCAAAGCCCGGCAAGAAGGCAGAGGCCGCTCGCCAAACCAAGTTCGACCTGGGATCGGCCGGCGAAGGCGAATATGAACTGCCGGATATTAATTTGCTGGAAACGATTATTACCGAAAACAAGTCAAGCAAAGCCGATGAAGACGCCCTGGCTGAGAATGCCCGGCTTCTGGAATCCGTGCTTGAAGATTTTGGTGTTCAGGGCGAAGTCGTCAAAGTCCGCCCGGGCCCAGTTGTAACGCTGTATGAATTTGAGCCTGCGCCCGGAATTAAATCATCGCGGGTCATCGGACTTGCCGATGATATCGCGCGATCGATGAGCGCAATTTCAGCGCGGGTTGCCGTTGTACAAGGCCGCAATGCGATGGGAATTGAGCTTCCAAATTCCAACCGCGAGATCGTGTCTCTGCGCGAGCTCCTCGAATCAGAATCTCTAGAGAGAAATCCTTCGAAGTTATCGCTCGCGCTCGGCAAAGATATCGGCGGCGGGCCGACCATCGCCGACCTTGCGCGCATGCCGCATCTCCTGATCGCGGGAACGACCGGGTCGGGCAAATCAGTGGCCATTAACACGATGATCCTATCGCTGTTGTATCGGCTATCACCGGAACATTGCCGATTGGTCATGATCGATCCCAAAATGCTCGAACTCTCTGTCTATGACGGCATTCCGCATTTGCTCTGCCCGGTGGTAACGGATCCCAAAAAGGCTGTCATCGCTTTGAAATGGACTGTTCGCGAAATGGAGCAACGTTATCGCGCGATGTCGACAATGGGTGTCCGAAATATTGCGGGATATAACGCGCGGCTCGAAGAAGCCCGTAAAAATGGCGAAGCTCTCACCCGCACGGTACAAACCGGCTTTGATTCCGAAACCGGCGAGCCAATCTACGAAGATCAGCCACTCGACATGAATCCGCTACCCTTCATCGTCGTCATAGTCGATGAAATGGCAGACCTCATGCTGGTTGCTGGCAAAGAGGTTGAATCATCGGTTCAGCGCATCGCCCAGATGGCCCGCGCAGCGGGGATTCATCTGATCATGGCGACGCAACGCCCCTCCGTCGACGTCATCACAGGAACCATTAAAGCCAACTTCCCAACCCGGATCAGCTTCCAGGTAACCTCGAAAATCGACAGCCGAACGATCCTAGGTGAGGCCGGCGCTGAACAACTCCTCGGTCAGGGCGATATGCTCTTTATGGCCGGTGGTGGTCGCATCTCTCGCGTGCATGGACCGCTGGTGACGGATGAAGAAGTCGAACGGGTGGTTACCTCGCTGAAAGCTCAGGGTATGCCAAAATATATCGAGGAAGTCACCAAAGAAGAGCCTGGCAACGCCATCGGGGCAGGGGGCAGTGAAAACAGCGACGGCGACGCGCTATACGACGATGCCGTGGCGCTTGTCTGTCGCGAACGCAAAGCCTCAACGAGTTTTGTTCAGAGGCATCTATCAATTGGATATAACCGCGCGGCACGTATCGTTGATCAAATGGAAGCTGAGGGTGTTATCAGCGCTGCAAACCGTGTCGGCAAACGCGAAGTGCTGGCACGGGATATAGATAATCGCGAAGCGTAGAGATAGACATATCGGCACCCATTCTTATCTGTGCCATATTGTTACGTATAAATTTGAGTGATAATCACGACGGTGAAAAACAGCGTTCTCCTTAAGCTGGCAACCATGACAATGGTTTGTCTCGTAATATACGGGACGACACCGTCATCGTATGCACAAAAACCCTTAACAAAGGCTTTCTCTCAAGACAAATCTGTCATCGCAGCAGAAAAGTTTTTAAAATCGATTCGAACGTTAAAAGCGCCTTTCGTTCAAACCGCGTCCAGCGGCGGGTATGCGAGAGGCAATCTTTATATTAAACGCCCCGGCAATTTGCGGATTGATTACGATAAACCAATGAGCCTGAAGGTTTATGCCGATGGAACCTGGCTGTTTTATATCGATGGAGAGTTAAAGGACGTCAGCCAAATCCCCCTCGCCGCGACGCCGGCCTCATTTCTGTTGCGAGAGAAATTTAGTTTCTCAGATGGTCTTAACATCGAAAATGTAGAGAAGAGAAACCGCACCTTGCGCATAACAGTCGCGCGTCGCGGGGAAGAGGATAGTGGTTCGCTAACCCTCATATTGAGCGAGGGTGCAAATGCCTTTCGGGGCTGGTCTGTCACCGACCCCCAGGGTGTTAAGACGACCGTTACGCTTTTGTCTCCAATCCTGAATCAACCCATCGCTAAAGAAATCTTTGTGTTCAAGCCCCCCGATTGGGCCTTCCCAGCAGACGCCGAGGAATAGCCGCCAAGTTGCGATCCGAGCCCTCTCGTGATAGCCAAGAGGGGATGTCTGCCAAACCTAACAAACCCATCATAGGCGTGCCGGTTAACTACACGCCCGCCACAGAAACGATGTCAGCGCTGTTCTCGACAGCGGAAAAATATGCGCGCGCTTCCATGGAAATTTCGGGGGCCGCGCCCATTCTTATTCCGGCGTTTGGCGACGCCACCCATTTTGACTCAATTCTAGATACGA
>CAJJCG010000030.1 GCA_905182615.1 Alphaproteobacteria bacterium UBA2964
TAGAGAAGTGAAAGGCGGCCGTCCTTATCGTCTACTTGCTGCCTGTTGCCATTCACCATCACAACGCGCGGTCCTTTCGCTGTTGAAACGATTACTCCCCGCTCAGCCATCATTGTTATCGGACTCTTGGGAGAACGTGCGTCGTGAATTACGATTCCGAACAATTCCCCGTCACCGATGTTGTTCCGCACATATACCGTGACGCCCTTAATTACGGGATTAAAAACTCCCTCCTGGAGCATTACCGTTGGCAAAGAGTTCCGTAGGGAGAATTGAAGGTCCTTGAACTCGCGATAAGATGTTGGGATGAAATATGTTGTCAAAGAATAGCAGAAAATCGTTACCAGGGTCGCGAGAATAATTGCCGGCCGTGCAATCATGAACTGACTGCATCCCCCTGCTCTTAGGACAACAAGCTCGCTGTCGACCAAAAGTCGATTGTAGGTAAACATCACTGATGCAAACACTGCAATTGGCAGAATCACGGCAAAGAATGTTGGCAGCAGTAACATTGTAAAATATACAAACAGGGGAATAGACAGCCCCCGATTTACGATCATCTCAATAAACCGCAAAGACTGTGTTAGCCAAACCACGCATGTCAAAGTGACCGCAACGAAAATTGTTGCGCCGAGCAGCTGACGAAATATGTACCGGACTATTCTTTTCACGTTTTAACTATAATCCAGTAGTCGTCTCACTGTCATACGAAAGCGTACGGCCTCCATCTATACGGAAGACCTGTTTCTGGGCCTTAGGCTTCAGGATGTGCGAGGTAATACATTCGTTTAGCGTCTCGTCTGCCCCTGCATACTGAATCCAGAATTATCCCGCAGACTAGCGCAATAAAGGCGAGGACCATAATGCCTGTTGTCAGGATTGCGGTTGGCAAGCGTGGAACGAGGGTCGCTGCTTTCCAGGCACCCGCTGGTCCGACCCGACCTTGGCGGTGCCAGAGGAACATCAAGGCGGCGATTGAAAGGATCGCCAACCCAAACGGGATGGCCGTACAGGAGAAGAATTTCAGAGTTCCGAAAACCGTGAAGACAGACGAGACGACTGCCCAGCTAAAGATTAAATCACCCTCTGACCTGCGGTTGGGGCCAGCCGCGACAGCGCCTAGCGACGCCATGAGAAACGCTACTCCTAACAAACTGGCCATGCCAATGAGCTGAGGCTGTGATGCAGAAAAGCTGTTTATGAGAGCTATCATTGTTCCTGTGAAACCGTACAACATAGGATAATTGTGTCATGCATTTCATGGCCGGACACAACAGTAACCTACCAAAACACATCGAATCGCGCCAAAACGCCTTTTCTTTGGCGCGCCCCTTGGTAGAGTGATGAACGCGGCAGATCGCCGACAGTTTTTTTGAAAGTTCGGAGAATATGAAAATGCGTTTGACCTTTGCCACCCCAGACCTGAAACGCCCTGGCGCGTTTGTCGTTTTTGCTACCGACGGCGGTAAATTATCGGCGAGTGCCGACAAGCTGGATAAAGCATCTGGAGGAGCTCTGAAACGTGCACTGAAGAATAGCAAATTCAAGGGCCGAAAAGGACAAACGCTGGTCGTCCTTGGGCCAACCGGGTTGAAGGCAAGCCGTATACTCCTTCTTGGAATTGGTAAGGTCGATAAAGTTGATGACTTGGCGGCCCAGTCGTTGGGTGGCGCGATTTTTCGGTCTCTTGGTAGTTCCGGTGACAAGACAGCATCTGTCATAGTGGATACCATTAAGGGCGTAAAATTGACCGGGGCAGAATTTGCGGCCAACGTCGCATATGGCTGTCAGCTCAGAAGCTATCGGTTTGACAAATACCGGACACAGGAAAAACCCGAAGACAAACCCTCTTTGACGTCAGTTGCGGTCATGGTCAAAGAGGTCGCTGGCGCGCGCCGAAAGTTTGCGCCGCTGGGGAATATTGCGGACGGGGTATTCTTTACGCGCGATCTAGTCTCGGAGCCGGCGAATATTCTCTATCCGATTAGCTTTGCCGCACGCCTGCGTGCCCTCACGAAACTGGGCGTAAAACTGAGAGTCCTCGACGAAAAGCAGATGAAGAAACTCGGCATGGGCGCATTGCTAGGGGTCGGCCAGGGGAGTGCAAATCCATCTCGCATCGTTGCCATGGAATGGAACGGGGCACCGAAGGCGAAGGATAAGCAGCCGATTGCTTTTGTTGGTAAGGGCGTAACGTTTGACACCGGTGGCATTTCGATCAAACCCGCGGGTGGTATGGAAGATATGAAATGGGATATGGCGGGCGCGGGTGTCGTGTCGGGGCTGATGCATGTCCTCGCTGCTCGAAAGGCGAAGGTAAACGCCGTTGGCGTTGTTGGATTGGTTGAAAACATGCCGTCGAGCAACGCGCAACGTCCTGGTGATGTCGTCAAAACGATGTCGGGCCAGACGATTGAAGTCATCAATACCGACGCGGAGGGGCGGTTGGTGTTGGCTGACGCGCTGTGGTGGTGCCAGAAGACCTTTAAGCCGCATACTGTAATCGATCTCGCAACGTTGACTGGCGCAATTATCGTTGCGTTGGGGCATCATCATGCCGGTATGTTCGTCAATAATGAAAAACTTTCAGATCAGCTAATTGCATCTGGTAAAGGAACTGGTGAGGCGTTGTGGCGCTTGCCGCTTGGCGATGCCTATGACAAGCAGGTGCGTTCTCAGATCGCCGATATGAAAAACGTCGGTGGTAGAGATGCCGGCAGCATTACAGCCGCGCAAATTCTCCAACGATTTATCCAGAAAGACGTCGCCTGGGCTCATCTCGATATTGCGGGTGTCGCTTGGTCAAATTCCGATGCTGGTACCGTGCCACGAGGCGGAACTGGCTTCGGTGTCCGGCTTCTTGATCGGTTGGTTGCCGATCATTATGAAGGCAAGTAGCTGGCGTCTTAAGCTATGACCGACATTGGCTTTTACCACTTGACCAAAACACCTCTCGAGCATGCGCTTTTGCGCTTGCTCGAAAAGGCCGTTGGAGCGGGTAAACGGGCTGTGGTTCGAACCAGTTCAGAGGAAAAGGTCGCTTTCCTAAATGGTGCTCTGTGGACAAACGACGCCGCATCATTTTTGCCGCACGGAACGCAAAAAGAGGGCAATGCGGATCAACATCCTATATGGCTCACTGCCGAAATTGAAAACCCTAATGCAGCTGACGTGCTCGTCCTTACTGACGGGGCGGATACGAAGTCATTTGAGACGTATGACCGCTGTCTTGAAATCTTCGATGGCAATAACGACGAGTCAGTAGTTGCCGCTAGAGAGCGCTGGAAGACCTATAAAGAAGCCGGTTGTGCCCTTACTTACTGGCAGCAAAACGACAGAGGTGGCTGGGAAAAGAAAGGCGAATAAGAAATTTCATCCATTTTCGGCCCTATGCATGGCGTGTGTTTTCCCCAACCTATTTTTAAGAGATGGTTGCCGTAGGGATTTTCAGCGTATATAAGGCCGCCGCCTTCAAAGAATCGAGAGTACCAGCCCCATGGCTATCCAAAGAACATTATCTATCATTAAACCCGATGCGACCCGCCGCAATCTTACGGGGCAGATCAATGCCCGATTTGAAGAAAAGGGTCTGAGAATTATTGCTCAGAAACGTCTTCACATGACACGTGGTCAGGCTGAAGGATTTTATGCCGTTCATGCGGAGCGTGCCTTCTTCTCTGACCTGTGTGATTTTATGTGCTCAGGACCTGTTGTTGCACAGGTTCTGGAAGGCGAGAACGCGGTAACCGCGAACCGCGACATTATGGGGGCAACGAACCCTGCTAATGCCGATGACGGTACAATCCGTAAGGATTTCGGTGAGTCGATCGAAGCCAATTCAGCTCATGGCTCTGATTCACCCGAAAATGCTGCAATTGAAATTGCATTCTTCTTCAGTCAGACCGAAATCGTGGGTTAACTGAATTCGTCGTGTGGCCCGCTTAATTGCGGGCCCGACGATGTTTCCTTAAAGTAGAAATAGCGCCATTAAGGCGACGATTGATAGGACCGTTACTGTCCCAATCAACATGAAGGTGGAAAAACCTTTCCAGCCTTGTCGGGTCTGCTGTGCAACGATCTCTGTGATGTCTGACATGGTTTTTCTCCGTCGGTAATACGAACGCTAATCTATAGATTAAATTTATCGTCGTCTGAAGAGTTTGAAAAGTCTTGATTAGGTATCATCTGTTGGGTTTAGAAAAGCAGGGCCAGGAGCCTGTGCGCCATCGATCAATACTTTCTCGCCTATGATCCGGGTTTTTCTCGCAGCGATGAGTGATAAAGCATATGGGTAACAGCGATGCTCCGCGACGAGGACACGCATTGCGAGGCTTTCTGAATCATCGTCAGGTAAAATTGGAACGGCGGCTTGAACAATAATTGGGCCTGTATCCATTTTGGCGCGAACATAATGGACTGTGCACCCCGTGAAGCGAACACCTTCCGCCAGTGCGCGCTCATGTGTGTCCAACCCTTTGAAGGCTGGGAGCAAAGAGGGATGGATATTGATCAACCGGTCCCGCCAGTGATCCACAAATGTACCCGTAAGGAGGCGCATAAACCCGGCAAGGCAAACAAGTTGGATATCATGGTCTTCCAGCGTCTTCGTAACTGCGTCTTCGAAATGCTCTCGACTGGCATATTGTTTGTGATCGATAGTGACGGAGGGAACATCTGCCTCCGCCGCTCGGTCGAGGCCGACAGCATCTCGTACATTAGACAGAACTAGCGCTATTTCAGCGGCAGCATTTTCTGTAGAGCAATAGTCGATCAAGGCTTGCATGTTAGTCCCGCGGCCCGAAATCAGGATCGCGATCTTCAGCTTTGCCATGCTGCTTCCCAGTTCTCGATTATGACGCGTGTATCGCTGGCATCAGAAATCACACTTCCGATTTCAAATACGGATTCCCCGGCATCGGACAATTTCTTTTTCGCCGCATTGGCGTTTTCGGGCGCAACTATTGCCACCATGCCAATGCCGCAATTAAATGTGCGGGCCATTTC
>CAJJCG010000031.1 GCA_905182615.1 Alphaproteobacteria bacterium UBA2964
TCGTTCTGTAAGATAGCGTAAAGCGGTACGGTATAGAGCCCGCCGCAGACGGCAATTGCCGTCAGGTCAAACAGGATACGCCAGTTAGCCGGACTGTTGATAAAGTCTGTCGCAGTCATTAATCCGCTGGTCGGAGCGTGGAGGCCGCGCGACGCGAAATACAAATCGAGCGTAAAGCCAGTCAAAGCGAGGGCGCTCAATGGTACATATTTGGCGGATACTTCGCCTTTAAGAAGCCTGGTGCACCAGTAGGAACCGATCCCGATCCCGAGCGAGAATGTCACCATGAGTAGGGTCACGACGCTGGCATCACCGCCGAGCAGGATTTTGCTGAAATTGGGGAATTGCGACAGAAACGTTGCGCCAGTTAGCCAAAACCAGGAAATCCCCATGATCGAAAGAAAGACCGAACGGGTTTCCCGAGCACGGGCGACCATGCGCCAGGTCTCCTGGAAGATATTGGTATTGATCTTCAGGTCAGGGTCCGCGGCGTCGGCTTTGGGGATTGCCCGGCTCGCAACCCAGCCTAACAGAGCGACGATCAGCAAGCTGGCGGAGACGATGGAAATGCCCTGATCCGCCACAATCAGAAGTCCTCCGGCGATGGTGCCGATCAAGATAGCGAGAAAGGTGCCGCCTTCGATCAGTGCGTTGCCGCCGATCAGCTCGTTTTCTTTCAAATGGCTCGGCAGAATACCGTACTTCAACGGGCCAAAGAACGCGGATTGGGTGCCCATCATGAACAGGACGGCGATTAGAAAGTAGGTGTTGGAGAGATAAAACCCGGCGACCGCTATCGCCATAATGAAGATTTCTACGATCTTGATACGTTGGATTGATGCTGATTTCTCGAATTTGTCCGCTATCTGCCCGGCTGTCGCGGAGAACAGGAAGAACGGCAGGATAAAAATGCCAGCCGCCATCGTGACCAGGATTTGCGGGCTGATGTCAGATGACTGCAGCAATCCGAAGGTGATCATCATGATCAGGGCCTGCTTCATCAAATTGTCGTTCATTGCCCCGAGAAATTGGGTGACAAAAAGCGGCAGAAACCGCCTGGTCTTAAGAAGGTTCGGGGCTGTTTCGGTCATGTTGGGTTATTTAGACTTTGTGACGGCAGTTACGACATAAAGCGGATCAGAGTCACCGGGGTTTGGAGAAATATTTTCGAATTCGGGTGCTTCAAAGCCACCAGCTTCGTTGAAATAGTAGCCAACCAGCTTGGCGTGGCTGATATCGTCCATCTGGTGCCATAATGCGATGGCTTTGGTCGGGAAACATCTGTTGGAAAACGAGATGATGCAGCGGCTGCCCGGGCGCAATACACGCGCTATTTCACCAAAAACGTGAACCGGGTGGATCAGATACTGGACCGAGACGGTGATCATACAGCCGTCGAACGAGTTATCTGCAATCGGCAGGGTTGGGTTGGTACTTAGATTATGGACCAATCGTTCTGTAAGCTGTGCGTTGTCGTCAAGCTCGACCTGATTCATGCCGATCCCGGTGACGCTTTTGTACTCAACATCCCAGGGCAGGTGGGACACGCAGCTCGACATGAGATCAAGCAGGTCGCCGCCAGCGGGCAGATGTTCACGGAAATAGTCGTTTAGCGCCGCGCAGGCATGGTCATCGATATGGGTGACCAGACGCGGCTGTTCGTAAAAAATTCCGTCATCGGACTCGTCGGTCCGCAGAAAGTGCTCCGGCTGGAGCTGATCACTGTCATTGGCCATGTCTTATTGCACCGCCGCTTCCTGAAAGGGCGGTTCGCCGGCGAGGACTGGATGATCGTCTTCCAGAGTAATGCGCCGCAGCATCCGGCGTTCGTCGCTTGGAAAATCAGTGCGGGCATGAACTGAGCAGCGATTGTCCCACATCATGATATCGCCGGGGCGCCATTGGTGCTCATAGACGAATTCCGGTTTGCTCTGATGCTCGAACAGGAAGTCGAGGAGCTCGCGGCTTTCTTCCGGGCTAACGCCGATGATTTCTTCGGTCATCAACTCACTCACGAAAAGCGCCGAACGTCCGGTTTCGGGGTGTTTGCGGAATACCGGGTGGGCGAAATGCGGATGCACACTCTTGTCATAGCTATCAGCCGTTTTGTGCTGATTGCCGTAATCGTATATATGCAGCGCTTTTTTGGTGCCGATGCGGTGCTTGATGTCTTCGGGCAGAGTTTCTGCCGCTGTATAGCTGTTGGAGAACAGAGTGTTGCCGCCGTGTGCGGGAATATCGATGGCGTATAGCAGTGTCGCCTTGAGAGGTTTTTCGTAATAGGGCGTATCGGAATGGAACATCATTTCGCCATCCGGCAGAGTCCCGATCGGTTTGCCGTTTTCCCGCACGTTTGTAATTAACATGACGGCGTTACTGGTTTGTTGTTCGTGTTTGGTCGCGGTCGATTGAAGACGCACGGCGACTTTGCCAAAACTGGCGGCATAAGCGTGTTGTTGATCTAACGTCAGGTCCTGATCGCGAACCAGGACGATGATGTGGTTATGCCAAGCCTGTTTGATAGCTTTGGCGACATCCGGGGACAGGGGTTCCCGTAGGTCTACGCCGAGGACTTCCGCACCGATGGCTTCGCAGATTGGCCTAATTTCGAAATCAGTCATGACCGCACCTGTTTCTATAGTTTCTTGGATTGAACGCCATTGAAGGCGGGAACTCAAGAAGTCTGTGGTCCATTTGACGCCTTTAGGGACGGGGCGTAGAGTCTTTGAAAATTAGAGAATACAGGGCTTTGCGAAGGAGACGGTGATGGAAGTGACGCGTCTATCCGATGCACTTGGGGCACATGTGTCCGGTGTGGATCTTGGCAATATTGATGCTGGAACCGCTGACAAGATTAGAGGGGCGTTCCACGAACATCAGATACTCCTGTTTCGCGGTCAGGATATTTCGGTGGAACAGCATATCGCCTTTAGTCAAAATTTCGGGCCGCTAGAGGTCCATATCTCGAAGGATAGCCTGCACGACGATCACGAGGAGATACTGCTGGTCTCCAATAAGAAAGAAAACGGTGAGTATATCGGCGTCGAGAATGCCGGCGACTCCTGGCATTCGGACTTGTCCTATATGCCGGAACCCAGCCTGGGCTCACTTCTGTATGCGCTGGAAGTCTCCGAAATCGGCGGCGATACCGAATGGCTCAATATGTATGACGCCTATGACACGCTGCCGGAAGAAACCAAACAGCGGATTGACGGCCTCAAGGCCCGTCACAGCTTTAATCGCTATAAAAACAACCGGATTGGTGTGCCGTCGCAGCGACAGGAAGGGGGCAAGGAGCGCTATGAGAAGCTCAGCCCGCCTGATGTCTTTCATCCCGTAGCACGGACGCACCCTGAGACAGACCGCAAAGCGCTTTACGTCTCACCAAGGTTCACGCTGGGTATCCTCGATGGATCAGAGGACGAGGCGCAGGATTTGCTCGATGAGTTAATTGAGCACGTGACGCAGCAGAAATTTGTTTATCGCCATGAATGGCAGGTTGGCGATCTCGTCATGTGGGACAATCGCTGTACGCTGCATTTGGCTTGCCGGGGGATACCCGAAGACCAGGTCCGGCATATGCATCGCACGACGATCTCCGGCGATGTGCCGTTTTAAGGGAAGATGAGCATGCAGGTTAATCCGCTTTCAGATGTTCTGGGTGCCGAGGTCATTGGCATTGATGTCGGAAACCTTGATGCGGCGACCTTCGACAAGGTTCATGACGCTTTTTTGGAGTACCATGTGCTGGTGTTTCGCGATCAGGACCTGTCGCCAGAAAGACAGGTGGATTTCGCTCAACGGTTCGGTGAGCTGGATGTTCATATCCAGAAGGACAATAAACATTCGGGCCATGAGGCCATGCAAATCCTCTCGAATAAGAAGGTGAATGGGGAATATATCGGCTCGCCATCGGCAGGCGATGCCTGGCATTCGGACCTGTCCTACACGGATATTCCGACGCTGTGCACGATGCTCTATGCCATGGAAACCCCGGAAGTCGGTGGCGATACCGAATGGTCCAACATGTATCGTGCCTATGACATGTTAACCGAGGAGATGAAGCAGAAATTGGATGGGCTGCATGCCCGCCATACATTCAACCGATTTCGCAACCACCGCGTTGAAGTTCCCGAAATATATAAAGGAATGGGAAAAGAGCGCTACGCGGATATCGCGCCGCCGGACGCGGTTCACCCGCTTGTCCGTACCCACCCTGAAACCGGCCGCAAGGCTCTGTATCTTTCAGAACGTTTCACCATCGGTATCGAAGAATTAGAGGAAGATGAAGGCCAGGCGTTAATGGATGAATTGATCACGCATCAGAAACAACGCGACTTCATCTATCGCCATAAATGGAACCTGCATGATCTGACGATCTGGGATAATCGCTGCCTAATCCATCTTGCCTGTGGCGGCGTGCCTGAAGGACAAATTCGACATATGCACCGCGTCATCGTGCGCGGCGATAAACCCTACTGACCAATAACTCCAGGAGAGAATGAGAATGGCTGACGAGAGAGTTGCTTCAACAAAACCCCGTATTCGGCACACGATGCTTCGCGTGAAAGACCTCGACCGGTCGGTTAAATTCTATGCCGAGGTCATGGGTATGCAGGAATTCCGCCGTAATGCGAATGAAGGTGGCAAATACACCGTCGTTTTCATGGGGTTCGGTGACGAGAACTCTGATCCCGCGATTGAGCTGACCTATAACTGGGGTCAAGACGATGGATATGAGCTGGGAACAGGCTTTGGCCATGTCGCCATCGGTTATCCGGATATCTATGAGGTCTGCAAAAAGGTTGAGGCATTTGGCATGGAAGTGCCGCGTCCACCGGGGCCGCTGAAACATTCGGGTCCCAACGGCCCGGTTATCGCCTTTATCCGCGACCCCGACGGCTATTCCATCGAGCTTGGCCAAAGGGCGTAACCGTCGGGAAATACTTGGGAGGACGCCATGGCGGAGACGGACTCGGCAGCAGTCGTAAGGACGAGTAACGAACATAAATTTGCGTATCAGGACCTGCGTGACTGGCTCGAGGAAGCTGAAAAGCTTGGCGAGCTGGAAAAGATTACCGGCGCGAGCTGGGAGGAAGATATTGGGATGGCGGCGACCGTCGCCAAATACCGCGATGGCTCCCCGGCATTGTTGTTTGATGAAGTCCCTGGTTGCGCCAAGGGTTTCCGGGTGCTGTGCAATTTCTTCGGCGGTAAACGCAAAAATTTGACCCTTGGCTTTCCCGAGCACCTCAACAAGGTCGAGCTTTCTGAAGCCTGGGCCGGCATTTACTCGCATGAGCAAGGCGCTCTGATACCACCGGTCTATGTCGATGATGGTCCTGTATTCGAGAACATCATGACCGGCGACGATATCGATGTGCTCGCCTTCCCATCCCCAATGTGGCACGAGGATGATGGCGGCCGCTATATTGGCACCGGCACTTACAATGTGACACAAGACCCGGATACTGGCTGGTATAATCTCGGTTGCTACCGGGTCATGGTCATCGACGAAAAGACCGTCGCCTATAACTCTGCACCCGGCAAACACGGCCGTATTCATCACGAAAAGCACGTCGCCAAGGGCGAAAAGATGCCGGTCGTCATGGTCGTTGGTGGAGAACCGCTGGCATTCTTGCTGGGCGGTTATGAAGTGCCGTCAGGGGTGAGCGAGTTCGATGTGATGGGTGGCCTGCGGGGTAAGCCTATTGAACTGGTTCGTGGCAAGGTAACAGGGCTGCCATTCCCGGCTGATGCAGAGATTGTCATCGAGGGTTGGGTCGATCCAGAGGAAGTCGTTCCCGAAGGACCGTTTGGTGATTGGTGCGGCAGCTACACCGAACCGGGACGTGTGCGGCCGAAATGCGATGTCGCGGCGATCTATTACCGTAATGACCCAATTATCCTTGGTTTTCCGCCGCAGCATCTGCCGGATGAATTCTCACGGTTCAGGGCAATTACCCGTTCAGCCTTGATGAAACGGAATATCGAAGCCGCTGGGGTGCCAGATATTCATCAGGTCTGGTGCCATGAGGTGGGCGGCTCACGGATGTTGACCGGTGTATCCATCAAGGCGCGCTATCCTGGCCATGCGACGCAAGCCGGTCATATTGCCAGTCAGTGCCATGCTGGCGCCTATGCTGGCAAATGGGTCATTGTCACCGATGATGATATCGACGTGACCGACTTGGAAGAGCTCATCTGGGCGGCGCTGATGTGCTGCGATCCGGCGACGGAGATGGACATCATCAAGAATGCCTGGACATCGAACGCGGATCCCCGGCTTCATCCAGATGACAAGGCGAAAGGAAATGTCACGAATTCCCGCTTGATTATTGACGCCACCAAGCCATTCCACTGGGCGGACCGGTTCCCGAAATCAACCAAACCCAAAGCAGAAGTATTGGAGGCTGCCCGTAAGAAATTCGGGCATCTCGCGTAAGGACAAAACAAATATGGCCGAGACACCAACTGCTGATAGCGATCGCGATCATAATTTGCGTCATACGCTGGTCTATCAGGACCTGCGTGACTGGATTGCTGAAGCGGATCGTCTTGGCGAACTGCGCGATGTGAAGGGCGCAAGTTGGGAACAGGATATCGGGCTGGCCTGCACGGTCGTGAAGTATGACGAAGATGCACCGGTCTTGTTGTTTGACGACATCCCTGGTGTGAAGCCGGGGTTTCGGGTGCTGGCGAATTTCTTTGGCGGCAAACGCAAGAATATGACGCTCGGGTTTCCAACCAATCTGTCGAAGGTTGAGCTGTCGGACGCCTGGGCTAAGGTTTACTCACATGATCAGCAATCGTTAATCCCGCCGGTGATCGTGGATGACGGGCCGGTCTTTGAAAATATTCAGATGGGTGACGAGGTCGATATCGATCAGTTTCCGTCGCCGATCTGGCATGAAGGCGATGGCGGGCGGTATATCGGGACCGGGAGTTATAATGTTACCGCCGACCCAGATAATGGTTGGCTCAATCTCGGTTGCTATCGGATTATGGCGAAAGATTCGAAGACCGTGGCCTTTAACACGGGGCTCGGCAAACACGGACGCATCCACTTTGAAAAGAACGCCGCGAAGGGCGAAAAAACACCGGTCGTGATGGTGATCGGTGGCGATCCGATGGCGTTCATTATGGGTGGCTATGAAGTTCCGTCGGGGGTCAGCGAATATGACGTCCTCGGGGGGATGCGAGGCAAAGCGGTTGAACTGGTAAAGGGCAAGGTCACAGGGCTGCCGTTTCCAGCTGATGCTGAAATAGTCCTTGAAGGTTTTGTCGACCCAGAGGTTGAGGTGTCGGAAGGTCCATTTGGCGATTGGTGCGGCAGCTATACCGAGAGCGGTAGGCGGCGCCCGAAATGCGATATCGTCGCGGTTTATCACCGTAATGATCCCATTATCCTCGGTTTTCCACCGCAAAGCTTGCCGGATGAATATTCGCGTTTTCGCTCGATAACCCGATCGGCTTTGTTGCGACATGCGGTCAATGCGGCTGGCGTTCCAGACGTTAAGGCGGTCTGGTGCCACGAGGTTGGTGGCTCGCACATGCTGACCGGCATTTCGATTACCCAGCGATATCCCGGTCATTCGACACAGGCGGCGCAGATCGCTTCGCAATGCCAGTCAGGCGCCTATGCGGGGAAATGGGTGATCGTGACCGACGACGATGTCGACGTTGCTGATCTTGAAGAGCTGATCTGGGCCGCGCTGATGCGCTGTGATCCGGTGAACGATATTGATTTCATCAAATATGGCTGGACGTCATTCGCTGACCCGCGGATTGACCCGGAAGAACGGGCCAAGGGAAACATTACAAATTCCCGGATGATCATCGATGCCTGCCGTCCGTTCCATTGGAAGGACGATTTCAACAAATCAACCAAGCCGTCAGAGGAATTGCTGACACTGGCGCGGGAGAAGTTCGGTTATCTACTCGACTAACGGATAGAATTCCGCTGTAAGCAAGGAGATAGAAATGGGACAGCTAGAGGGCAAAGTCGCCGTTGTGACTGGTGGGTCGCTGGGCATTGGCGCGGAATATTGCAAACGTCTGGCGGAAGAGGGCGCTAAAATCGTCATTGCCGACCTCGAAGATGCCAGCAGCGTCATTGGCGTAATCGAACAGGCTGGCGGCGAGGCCATCTATGTCGAGACTGATGTTGCCAATGAGGCCGCCAATATGAATATGGCGGCCAAGGCATTTGAAGCGTTTGGCCGGCTCGACATTCTGGTCGCGAATGCCGGGCTCTATACACATCTCCGGCGGGGGCCGTCTTTGGACGAAACCGTTGATGAATGGGACGCCGTCTATAACGTCAATATCAAGGGCGTTTGGCTCGGCGCCAAAGCCTGCATCCCGGAAATGAAGAAAAACGGCTACGGCAAGATTATTAATATCGCCTCTACCGCAGCTTTTCAGGGCACGCCGGGGATCACGCGCTATGCGGCGTCCAAGGCCGCTGTCGTAGGCATTACGCGGTCGATGGCGCGGGAATATGGTGATGACGGTATCCGCATCAATGCGATCGCGCCGGGCCCGATTGAGACCGAAACCGGCAAGCAGTATGAAACCGACGAAAGTATCAAACGTCGGGTGGCGAGCGGCAAAAAACGCGCACTGGGTCGCAATGGTATGCCTGCGGACGTTCTTGGGTTATGTGTGTTTCTATCGTCGCCGAAGAGCGATTTTATGAGTGGTCAAACGGTCGTCGTCGATGGCGGCGGCACGATGTGGTGAGAAAGGGTTAAGTTGATGGCGAGACTGGACGGACGAGTAGCGATTGTAACGGGAGGCGCGCGGAGTATTGGAGCAGCCTTCGCCAAGGGTTTGGCAGCAGAAGGTGCCAAAATCGTTATCGCTGATCTCGACGCGGCAGAGGAAACGCTGGGCATCATCAAGCAAGCCGGTGGTGAGGCGATGGCCGTCAAAACCGATGTCACCAATGAAAGCAGTTGCGAAGAAATGGTCGCCAAAGCCGTTGAGGCCTATGGCAAGCTCGATATTCTCGTCGCCAATGCCGGGCTGTGGGTCCATCTCGAACGCCAGGAAGCCACGGAAATCGATATCGATACCTGGGAAAAGGTGATGTCGGTCAATGTGAAGGGTGTCTGGCTGTCGGCAAAGGCAGCGATCCCGGAAATGGTCAAGAACAACTATGGCAAGATCATCACCGTGGCCTCGACCCGGGCGATGAAGGGCGGCGCTGGAATGTTGCACTATGACACCAGTAAAGGGGCCGTCATCGGCCTAACCCGGTCACTGGCCCGCGAATACGGGCCGTCAGGCATTTGCGCCAATATCATTGCACCGGGCGCGACGGATACTGAGATCAGTCAGTCCTTGGCGACTGACACCCAAAAAGAACGCCGCGTGGCTAGTGCGCAGGCGCGCGCGATCAAACGTGCGGAAGAGCCTGATGATCTGGTTGGGGCCTGTGTTCATTTGGCATCACCCGAAAGCGATTTCATGTCGGGTCAGACACTGGTCGTCGATGGCGGCGCTATCGTCTGGTAATACTAGGCGACTAAACTGTCGCCGCTGACTTTACTGCGGCGCAGGCGGCGGTCATCGCCCAGTTCAAAATGGGTGCGGGCGTGGGTGACTGCCAAATTGTCCCAGATAATGAAATCACCAATTGTCCATTCATGTTCATAGACGAATTGTCGTTGTTCGGCGTGATCGAAGATCGGGTCGAGGATTGCGGCGCTTTCCGCGATGGTTAGCCCTTCGAGCTGACAGGTCATCAGACGGTTGACGAATAGCGCCTCGCGCCCAGTCTGTGGATGGGTGACCACGCAGGGCTGCCAGGCCTTTTCAATGTTTTCCAGATTATCGAGATCGGGTTTCTCAATCGTTGCGTAGTCATAAACGCTGAGGGCTTTCTTGCCGCGGATTGTCTGTTTTAGGTCCTCGGACATGGTTTCCCATGCCTGATACATATTGCACCACATCGTATTGCCGCCGGTCTTCGGAATGGCGAGGGCGCAGAGCATCGTGAATTTATCCGGCGCGTCGGTGTAGCAGGTGTCGTGGTGAAACCACATCTCGCCATCGGGGATGACGCCGGTGGGCTCGCCGTTTGCATCGCGAATATTGCTGACATAGGCGATCCCCGGTGTGTCAGAGGAACTGGCAGGGACGACATAATCATCCGGTAGTTTGCGTTTTCGAACCGGGCCGAGAGCAAGCGTGAAAGCCAGCTGCTGCTTGGCGTTGAAAGTCTGGTTGGGGAAAATCGCGACCTGATGCTCATGGATAACCGTACGAATCTCAGCCGCGAGAGCCTCATCCGGCGTATCGCGGAAATCGAGCCCGGTGATGCGGGCTCCGAGTGGGGCGTCCAGTGGTGTTACTTTCATGGCCCTATAATAGCAGATGATCCGCCGAAGGGGAGTTGAAACCGAGGCTTTCACCGTCCACACTGCCGCCAAACAAATACAGGCTATGGAGTTTATGATGGGTAGAGTAGAGGGACGTGTCGCCATTGTGACCGGTGCTGCTCAAGGTTTGGGCGCAACTTACGCACGGGCTTTGGCCGCAGAAGGCGCTAAGGTCGTGATCGCGGATCGCGATAGCGGTGCGGCTGTGGTCGAAGAGATCAGGGCCGCCGGTGGCGAAGCGATTGATGTCCCGACCGATGTCCGCGAAGAGGCTGCTACCCTTGAAATGGTCGCCAAGGCTGTCGAGGCCTTCGGTAAACTCGATATCATGGTCAATAACGCCGCTATTTTCACGGCTGTTGAACGCAAAGGCTTTGATGAAATCTCCGTGGACGAATGGGATTTGATGCATGCGGTCAATGTTCGCGGCACCTGGCTTTGTTGTCGGGCGGCCGTCGCTGAGATGCGCAAACACCAATACGGCAAGATCATCAATATCTCGACCAGCCGGATTTTCCAGGGCGTGCCGTTTTTTCTGCACTATGACTCGACAAAAGGCGCGGTTCTCGCGATTACCCGCTCGCTGTGCAAGGAAGTCGGTGACGATGGCATTCGGGTTAATTGCATCGCGCCTGGCTCCACGATGAGCGAGAACGTCCGCAAACGGACCAATTGGCAGGGCAGTGGTGCCAAGGCTCAGCTCGCGAACCGTATGATTAAACGCGAACAGCTGCCCGAAGATCTTGTCGGCGCTGTGCTCTTTCTGTCATCCGCAGAAAGTGACTTTGTCACTGGCCAGACCATGCTGATCGATGGTGGCGTCTCCACGCACTGAATAAGCTCGCTTTCCATACTGAGTATACCCGCGCTGGGTTGGCCTACAGGCCCTGTTGCGCTATAGCTGCGCCCAACTTTTGATACTGACTGATTTCTAAAAAGGACTAGACCCGTGACTGAACGCACCCCCGCACGTAGTTACCCCGATTTACATGACCATTTGAAAGCCCTCGACGAGGCTGGGCTGTTGGTAACGGTCGATCGTGAAATCAACAAGGACACCGAGATGCACCCGTTGGTGCGCTGGCAGTTCCGCGGCGGGATTGAAGAAAAAGACCGCAAAGCCTTCTTGTTCACCAATGTCGTGGACTCTAAGGGTAATAAGTTCGATATGCCGGTGGCTGTTGGTGTGTTGGCGGCAAACCGCGAAATCTATGCCATGGGCATGGGTTGTCCAGTGGAAGAAGTGCAGGATCGCTGGGCGCAGGCAATTGCCAACCCGATTCCGCCGAAAGAGATTTCTAGTGAAGAAGCGCCGTGCCACGAGGTCATCATCGAGGGCGACGATTTGGATAAGCCCGGCAATGCGCTGGATGCTATCCCGGTGCCGATCTCGACACCTGGCTGGGATGTCGGGCCGGTCGCCACGCTAACCCAATATGTCACCAGAGACCCCGATACCGGCCTGACCAATATGGGTAACTACCGTGCCCAGATTAAAGCGCCCCGCCGGATGGGGATGAACCCGTCTTTGGAGCTGCGTCCTGGTATCTATGTTCACTGGGAAAAAATGAAGAAGCGAGGTGAGAAATTACCGGCCGCTGTCGTGCTTGGTGCTCCTTCGTGCGTGACATTCACTGCGGCGCAGAAACTACCTGAAAATCTTGAAGAAATTACCGTTGCAGGTGGGCTCGTTGGCTCACCGATTAACGTTGTAAAAGCCCGTACGGTTGACCTGATGGTTCCCGCTGAAGCAGAGATCGTTGTTGAGGGTTATATCAACACGGAGATGCTTGAGCCTGAAGCGCCGTTTGGTGAAAGCCACGGCCATGTGAACTTGCAGGAATTCAACGCCTTTATGGACGTCACCTGCATCACAAGGCGGTCGAAGCCGATTATGACTTCGATCATTTCGCAGGTCACACCGTCTGAATCTTCCTGCATCAAGCAGGTCGCCTACGAAACCATCTTTATGAACCACATGCGCGACGCGCTGGGCATCAAGGGCGTTCAACGGGTGGCACTGCATGAGCCTTTGACCAACATCCGCAAGCTTGTGGTTCTGGTCTGTGATCGTGACATGCCAGCCACCGAAGTTTGGCGAGCCCTTTATGGTGCGGCAACGCTGCTGCGCGCCGGTGGCAAATTCGTCATCGCCGTCAATGACGATATTGATCCGTCCAATGCAGATGCGCTGTTCTGGGCGATGGCGTATCGCTGCAATCCGATCCTCGATATGCAGGTTTTACCGCATCGGGATCAGGGCCATGGCCCGCGCTCCAAGCGTAATAACGGTGAAGATGGTTCGGTTCTCTATGACGCAACGCTGAAAGAGAACTTCCCGCCGATTTCGCTGCCAAAACGCGAATTCATGGAAAACGCCGCCGAGATCTGGGACGAGATTGGCCTGCCGACGCTCAAGCCGCAGGAACCCTGGTTTGGTTATTCGCTTGGCGAGTGGGATGAAGAATTCGACGAGGCCGCAAAAATGGCAACGGATAGCGAATACTGGGCCTATGGAGAACGTATTGCCCAACGCCGCCGCTCGGATGTCGAGATGAACACGGAAGTCCGAGACGTCGACGAGACGAAGTAGTTTCGAAGGCTGGTAGGGCTTTCTTAACTCACGCGGAGTTGAATTCACCGGATTGGCTGTACTTCCCACTTAAAGTGCAGACCAAATAGTAACGGGCTTATTCAATGTCTCGACGTTCGACCTTCAGAAAATTTTCGCGCCGGTTTGCGCTGGTATTGTTGTGCGCGCCTTTGCTGACGGGGTTTTCATTTGAAGCCCTGTTTGCACCTCAGTCTTACCTGCTTGAAAAATGGGCGGCGCATGACGCGGCATCGAAAGCGATTATCGATCACAGTGAATGGGACAGGCTTCTTAAGCTCTATGTTGTAAAAAAATCGGATGGTATCACCCGGTTTGCCTATAAGCGGGTATCCAAATTGGATCGTCGTCGGTTGGACGGCTATATCCGCGACATATCGAAGACAAAAATCGGCAAGTTCAATCGCGATGAGCAGTTCGCCTTTTGGGTAAACCTCTATAACGCCCGAACGGTGAAGGTGATCCTCGATCACCCTGATGCAGAGTCGATCCGAGATATTGATATTTCACCGGGCTTCTTTGCGGATGGGCCCTGGGACAAAAAGATGATCGTGGTTGATGAGATCATCTTGTCTTTGAATGATATCGAGCACGGCATTCTACGGCCGATCTATCAAGATCCGTATATTCATTACGCGGTGAATTGCGCGTCAATAAGCTGTCCAAATCTGCTGCCAGTTGCCTTCTCGGCAAAGAACTACGGAACATTGCTCGACAAGGCGGCGCGCGCTTACATCAATCACCCGCGTGGTGTGAGGGTTGAGCAGGGGCAGATTAAGGTCTCGAGCATCTATGTCTGGTTTGCAGAGGATTTCGGCGGTGAGGCAGGCGTGCTTGAACACATAAAAAAATACACTGATCGCGAGCGTGTCCGGGTCATCCTACACAGCCGGAAATCAATAGCCGGTCACGGGTATGACTGGACGCTTAATGACGACGGCTAGCCGGTCTATTGATCGTTGCGAGCTGTAAACCGGAGATTAGCAATCGCAGAACGGGATTTAACCCCGGTATCATCGGTATCGGCGGAAATTGCGATATGGCTAGGGGCGGGACCGTTCGCACGGAATAGCTTTCGGTAGTCCGCCGCAATATCAATCGTTTCAGTCATCCATTGGAAAAGCGGCGCATTTGTACTGCGTTTGATTACGATCATACCGCGATCTGGCAAATGAGGGTTGGTAAAACTCGCGCCCGTCTTGTGCTTTCCGCCCCACATATAGGTAATGACTCGGCCACTCGGTGGTAGGCCGATAAAACTGGATAGAGTGTCGCCAATTGATGTCCAGATGCTGCGTTCTTTTTCTGCCATTGGAAACCAGACATGGACCGCAATCGGCCGGTCACCTCCACCTTTCTTTGTAGCATCTGTAGCTGGTGGTGCCTTTTCAACACGCCAGCGCCAGCGGAGGATAGGATAGTCTCTTCCGCCTGTGAGCGGGCGTACGAGCATACCAAACGCGTCCATAGCATTAGCCGTCAGAGCGCCGTTGGCTGATTTTTTAAAGGCGGTTGGCATGACGCCGGGGATCGTGATGTTCTGCCAGCCCGTATCGTCTGGTCCGCCGTAAAGCGGGATGAGGACAGTGGCTGCCCCACTGGAAATCATCCCCAATGACAGCAGCAGGGGCAGGGCAGCTTTCGTAATCTGGTTCATGCGGGAACGGGGTCAATCAGCCCAAGCCGCTCAAGGCTTTTGGCCTGCAAGGCCCAACGACGTTCGGAAAATCCTTTAACGGCGCGCCAGAGAACAGCGTTGTCATGAACCAGCGCTTTAATGCAGGCATCCCAGATACCTTTGATTGCCAAGACGGTTTCCAGACGCTCTTGTTCGGTTAACTGAGCGTTGGCGCTGACCAGCTGACCATAGGCTACGTGCCGCACTTCGTCCTGGGTGACACGACGGTTGATTGCCTGAAACAGCGGGCAGCGGATGTCGTCAGATAGTTCATGCTGCAATGTCAGGGCTTCGCTTTCGAGAACCACGTGGACCGCGAAAACCAGCCCCGTAGGGGGGCCTTTCCAATTTACCAGCTGCTTGGTTGCTTCTCTGAAGCCATCCGGTATGAGGGCCGGCATCCCGACGCGTTCGAGGTAGGCGCGATACACCTTTGCGTGCCGTTCTTCATCCGCAGCCTGATATTCGAGACAAGCGCTGAGGTCTGCATCAGGTGAGTCCGCGAGCAACATTTTACAGGCTGCAGCGGTTGCTTCCTCACCGGCCATTAAGGCGCCAAGCGCCCGTCCAATAAAGCGCTGCGTTAAAAAATTGGGTGGAGAAGGGTGGATAGACCAATCGATATCCTTTTCGATCTGCCACTGACCGTTTTCGGCATTGTTGATAAGCGTCGCGATTTGATGTTCGCGGGAGCTCTGAGACGACGGAGGCGTTACTATTTGAGTTGGCAGCATAGGATCACGATGTCCGTTTAGGTTACAGACATGTGGTAACGGCTTGGAAATTTAGAAGTAACAGTAGGATGACATATTCGTTACTTCGCCTGCTTAGAAATTATCCTACAGGCTGTTTACAGGCCAGAAGCAGGAACATAATCAGCAAAAAAGCGCTGCCGGTGACGGCCGCGACGATGCTAAACCGCCAGGCGATACGGCAACCGGATTCGTCAAAGTACAGATCGGGCTTCATCAGGTAGGACGGCTTGATGAAATTTTTCTTACGAAGCCACATGTGTTTCGGCGGTTCCGGCGGCACCAGCAAATGGTCATTAAGGATACGCGAGAAGACAGCCATGGCTGCCGCCCCGGCGAGAAAAACCCACACAAAAACGCTCGAATGTTCCCAAAGACCGCACATGATTAGTCGCGAATATCCTGTAATAGCCATTCGGTCGGTATCTCGTTGCCGAGACCAGCTTCTTTGGCGAGTTCAAATGTCCGTCCGGCAACCGCATGGAACTGGTTGCCTTGCAGATTTCCGCGTTCTGAATAGGTGATTTGGTCGTTCGATGTCCGACCACGATCAGTGTTTTCCATGATGTCGGAGAAATAGATCACCTTGTCGGGCATGGCAACGCCATGGGCGCGGGTCCCAAGCGGTTTTTGTCGCAGTCCGTTATCGACATCGGGGCGCGCTGCATAGGTAACCCATTCATCTGCGAGGGCCATTTCGGGGATGCCTTCGGGTGCCGGGGCGTTGCCGAACCGGAAATAGACATCGACCTTGTCCTGCGCCTCGGGGCTGACCATGCCGGTGCCACCACCGACGTTGAGAACATGCATGCCGGGTTGCAGGAGGTCGGCGCGAACGACGGGTACCGATGCATTTGTGCAGCCCGCGACTATATCGGCGCCGTTATAGGCATCTTCCGGGTTGTCGCAGGAAATGACTTCGATATTCCATTTGGCGCGCATTTCATCGGCAAAGGCGTCGCGATTGGATTTGGTCGGGCTGTAGACTTGCAGCTTCTTGATATCGCGGACGCACATAAAGGCTTCCATATGGCTGCGCGCCATGCCGCCAGCGCCCAGCATACACACGATCTCTGAATCCTCGCGGCTCATATATTTGACGCCAATACCGCCATCGGCACCGACCCGTTTATGTTGCAAAACCCCGTCATTAAGAAAAGCCAGAGGCTCGCCGGTCTCGACGCTGGTGAGCAGGATCAGGCCACAAAACAGACCGGGCTCGCTGCAATACTTATGGTGCGTCCGGTTGCCATCGATGACCGTCTCATAGGTGACGTCGGACTTCATGCGAATGGCGAAATAGCCGCGGGTTGAGCCGCCTTCCATGGTGCCCCATTGATAGACCTTGCCGTCAGATGTTGGGATTTGGATATCAATCCGCGGGCGGCACACGGCTTCTCTCTCTGCGAGATCGGCATAGGCCTGTTCCAAGACGTCGATGGTGTCCTGCATTGTCAGGACCTGATCGACCATGTCGTTATTGATCACTAGGGTCATTCTGCCTCTCCGTGTCCGTCATTATCGGGCTTAAGGTCATTCAATCAAGTGATCTCCGCATAGAGATCACGCCACTCCGGATTATTCTTTTCGATCAGTTCTAGTTTCCACTGACGCGACCAGTGTTTGATGTTTTTCTCCCGCTGAATTGCGTTGCGTATCGACTGATGTTGTTCGAAATACACTAAGCGATCGACGTCGTACTGTTTACTAAAGCTCTTAACTGATTTTTCCTTGTGTTCATAAACCCGGCGGATCAAATCATTGGTAACGCCTGTGTATATCGTTACATTATTTTTACTCGCTAGAATGTAAACGTATGCAGGCATTTTCTCTGGATTACCGGGTCAAGCCCGGTAATGACAATGGTTGAAGTTCTTGGTTCGCGTAAAATTTTCAGAACACATAGGCTTAGCTCACATGAAAATACCCACTAAGTTGTCATTACCGGGCTTGACCCGGTAATCCAGCACATAAGACTCGACTCCCTAGTTCCGGATGTCTTGCAGGAACCATTCGGTCGGCACTTCATTGCCGAGCTCGGCTTCCTTGGCGCGTTCGTAGGCACGGCCTGCGACCGCGTGAAACTGATTACCTTGCAGATTGCCACGTTCGGAATAGGTGATCTCTTTGCTTGATGTCCGCCCGCGATTTGTGCCCTGCATGATGTCGACGAAATAGAGAACCTTATCCGGCATCGCGACGCCATGGCCGCGTCCGCCTTTTTTCTTTTGCGTGAAGCCGTAATCGTGATCGGGGCGGGCAGCGTATGTTAGGTACTCATCGGCGAGATCAAACTCTGGCATTCCCTGCGGTGCTGGCGCATTGCCGAACCGGAAATAGACATCGATGAGGTCTTGGGCGTCTTTGCCAACCATTCCACCACCACCACCAACATTGATAACGTGTTGGCCGGGCTCAAGGTATTCGGCGCGGATCACCGGCACAGCGGAGTCCGTACAACCCGCAATGATATCGGCGCCCTTATAGACATCTTCGTGATTGTCACAGACGACAATTTCGATACCGTGCTTGGCGCGCATCTCTTCGGCATAGGCTTCGCGGTTGGCCTTGGTCGGGCTGAACACCTGGACCTTTTTGATATTGCGGACACACATAAACGCATCGAGATGGGTGCGTGCCATGCCGCCGGAGCCAATCATGCCAACGACTTCGGAATCTTCGCGGCTCATATATTTGACGCCAATTCCGCCATCGGCGCCGACCCGCATATGCTGCAGCACGCCGTCATTGATAAAAGCAAGCGGCGTGCCGGTTTCAACATCGGTGACAAAGATTAAACCACAATAGGTGCCGGGCTCCGTGCAGTATTTTTCCTGACTCCGAACCCCTTCATATTCGGTCTCATAAATGATGTCGGATTTCATGCGAATGGCGAAATAGCCGCCAACTGAGCCACCTTCCATCGAGCCCCATTGATAGGCCTTATTTGGATCGCTGGTCGGGATCTGAATATCGACCCGCGGACGGCATACCGCCTCGCCATCTGCGAGATCGCGATAGGCCTTCTCCAGCACATCGATGGTGTCCTGCATGGTCAGGACTTCCGCGACAACTTCGTTATTGATGAAAAGGGTCACAGCGACGCTCCTAATTCAACGATGTATGCACATCCACCAGCGCGACACCGCCTTTTTCGACGACGTCGGCGGCGCGCTTGAAGGCGGCTGCGAGGTCTTTGGGATCGCGCACCGGCTCTTCCGCCCACGCGCCATAGCCACGTGCGACCGTGCAGTAATCTGGTTCCGGTCCGACCATCCGCTGGCCAATCCATGCATTTTCAGGAGGGCGACCACGACGATAGGCGAGGCCAATCTGATGCTCTTCGTCATTGCCGAATGAGGTGTTGTTGTGGAGCACAATCATGATCGGAATTTTGTAATGAACGGCGGTCCAGATTGCGGCGGGTCCCATCGTGAAATCTCCGTCGCCGATAATGGCGACTGTGAACTTGCCCTGATCGCGACCCGCGAGCGCTGATCCTATAATTCCGCCCGGACCGTAACCAATGCCGCCACCGATCGAGTTGGACATGAATTGTCCCGCACCGTCGAATTCCCA
Source organism: Alphaproteobacteria bacterium UBA2964 (assembly GCA_905182615.1). GTDB lineage: Bacteria > Pseudomonadota > Alphaproteobacteria > MPNO01 > UBA2964 > UBA2964. The sequence continues at coordinate 19,009 of CAJJCG010000031.1, forward strand.
AATTCCATCATACCAGGCACGATAGTTGCGCGCGGCAAGGAGCCAGTCTTTATCCTTCACAGCGTTAAACAATTCAGACGTCATGCGCGGCAGGTAGATTGGGACCTGATCCCATTTTGCTTCCATGGCATCGGTTTGGCTTTTGCGCAGCTCGTCATGCATCTGCGAAACTTCGGCGCGGCGTTCTTCGGCACGTTTGAGCCAGGCCGGGTTATCAGCGGCACGGCTTTTCACTTCGGCGAGGACCTGTTTGAGGCCGTATAAGCCATCGGCCTGCAGCTGAATATCAACCGGGTGCAGCGGACCTCCCAGATGTGTCCAATGCTGAATAGCGAAGTCGTTCAGCGAAAGATCAATGACCGTCATTTTGCCGGCATCGACTTCTTCACCAGCGCCGCGCGCGCCTTCGTAAGCACCAATGTTATTTGAGATATCGAGACAATCGACACATAGAACCGCATCGGTCTTTGCCAGCAGCATCTTTTTATAGGCGCCTTCGGCTTTGGTACGGCCAAAGCTGGCATTGAGATTCTGCGGATGGTTGGACGGCATGCAGATGATGTCGTGACCGTCCTGATAGGCGGCGCCGAGCAGTTCAACCAACTCTTTCATGACCGGCGTGGTTGCCGCGTCATAGCCGACACGTCCGCCGAGGATCAGCGGGAAGTCGGCGGCGATCAGCGCATCGACTGCAGCGGCGACAGCTTCCGCTGGAGCGGCAACGGGCGCCGCTGGTTGATAGCGTTGCTCAGTGACATTTGGTAGAGAAACGCCGTCGGGAATATCAGCTTCCTGAACCACAACATCGACGGAGACATAAGTCGGGGAACAAGGTCCGCTGGTCGCAATGCGTTGCGCGCGGGCAATTGAGTCGAGGCAGCCTTGCAGGGTGATCGGCTCATCGGTCCATTTGGTGACGTCTTTAACGATATCGCACTGAGTGTTGGCGGAATGGATCCAGTCCGTCTTGCGACGTTGCGCGGGATCGGCGGGACCTGATCCACCGAGCACAACGACCGGCATGCGATCAGCCATCGCATTATAGAAAGCCATCGTCGCATGCTGGACGCCGACGAGATCATGCAGGAACGCCATCGCGGGGCGGCCGGTTGCCTTGCAATAGCCATGCGCCATTGCGACAGCGATTTCCTCATGAGCGACGAGAATGATTTGCGGCTTATGGTTCTTGGTGTGATTGACCAGCGAGTCATGGACGCCACGAAACGACGATCCCGGTGTCAGGAAGATATAGTCATGGCCAAGCTCGCCAATGAGTTCGGCGATCATGTCAGAGCCATATTCCGCCTTGGGCTGGTTGGCCGGCAGATTTATCGGCGATTCCGTCGCAAAGTCGGGGGCAGCTGGATAGTTATTATTGATTTCGTCGCTCATGATGTCTCCCTAGATGGGCGCTCAGTGGCCCAGATTTCAGTTTGTGCCAGCATATCTGGCGGAAGGGCTTTGGCAAAGGGGCAGGGATAATCACACCTTGATTTTCAGCGCTTATTTTGGAAGAAAATGAAAATTCATCAAATCAATTATCTTTATCATATATATCAATTTGATTTATCTCGTGCGTAGCCTAGGGTTAGCGTCAAATGGGATGAGGTAGGGCTTGCGCGTTATTTCGTCGGCCACCTAGACGGCGTACCCTTTGTCGACAACAATGGGGCGTAGAAATGTAAACAGGCATGACAGAGGCCTGATAGGGAGGATGTTTGATGCCTACAAAAACACTCAAAGACGTAACCGTCGCTGATGCTTATCTGGCCGTTCTGGCGGATCGCGGCGTCGATTATCTTTTTGCCAATGCCGGTACGGACTTTGCACCTCTTGTTGAAGCGCTGGCCAAGGCTCAGGCGCTCGGGACATCTCATCCTCACCCAGTTACCTGTCCGCATGAAAATACGGCGCAGCACATGGCGATCGGCTATTACCTCGCGACGGGCCGCCCGCAGCTAACGATGATGCATGTCAATGTTGGTACGGCGAACGCGATGAATGGTTTGCTGAATGCATCGCGGGGCCAGACTCCGATGCTGTTTACAGCAGGGCGGACCCCAACCAACGAAGACAAGCTCAAAGGCCATCGTTCGCTCGATATCCATTGGACCCAGGAAATGTTCGACCAGGGCGGCATGACACGCGAGGCCGTTAAATGGGACTACGAACTCCGTAATGGCGAGCAGGTCGAAACCGTCATTGATCGCGCGCTCAGTGTAATGATGAGTGATCCGAAGGGACCGGCCTATCTGTCGCTGCCAAGAGAAGTCCTGGCGATTGAGATGGATGAGTTCACGTTTGAATCACCGAGCCGGATTCAGCCCACATCACCAAGCCTGCCAAATGCTGATGCGCTGGATGAAGCGGCATCGATACTGGCAAAGGCCAAGAACCCGGTCATCATTACTAACTGGGGCGGCCGCAACCCGAATGTTATGCCTGCGCTGGTCGATCTCGCAGACAAATACGCTATCCCGGTGGTCGAGTATCGCAACCGATTTGTTGCCATGCCACGCCATCATCCGATGTTTGCTGGTGGCAATCCTAATCCGTTTGTCGAAGCTGCTGATGCGATCCTGGTGATGGATTGTGCAACACCTTGGTTGCCATCGCAGGTTTCGCCATCGGAAGATTGCAAAGTCATCCATATGGCACCCGATCCGCATTACAGTTATTTGCCGATCCGCGGGTTCCGAGCCGATATTGCGCTGGCCTGTGATAGTGCCCTCGGACTGGTCGCCCTTAACGCGGGGATGGATGAGGCATCCAAATCAAACCAGGGCGCCATCGATAGCCGGCGCAAGACAGTCACTGCATTGCATGAAGAATTAGAGGAAAGCTGGGCCAAGAAGTTGCAGGCCGTAAAGGATCAGACGCCGATCCATCCGGCGTGGATTTCAGATTGCATCGCCAAGATCAGTGATGCCGATACGATCTTCGCCAAGGAGTCTCAGCTTCAGGTTCAGTATCTCGATACATCTAAGCCAACCAAGATTCTCAATGCTGGGGCGTCATCCGGGTTGGGTCATGGGATGGGCGTCGCCCTCGGGGCCAAGCTCGCCAATCGCGATAATCTGGTTATCGGAACCCATGGTGATGGCTCATATATGTTTAACGTTCCTGTCTCGGCACATTATGTGGCGGCGGAGCAGGAATGCCCGATCCTGACGGTCGTGTTTAATAACCAGAAATGGCAGGCCGTTCGTGGTTCAACGATGGGGATGTACCCGGATGGGTATGCCGCGAAAGCAAACCGTCCGCCGCTAATGCATTTCACGGTCGATCAGCATTATGAAAAACTGGTTGAGGTTTCCGGTGGGTATGGCGAGCAGGTGACTGATCCGAAGGATATGCTGCCAGCACTGGAACGCGCAGTAAAAGAGGTTATGGTCAATAAACGGTCGGCGTTGCTGAACGTTATGGCTTCCGATCCGACATAATAAAAATAGACAAGATACTATAAATTTAGGGATGACGTCGTTGGACGAGTTTTCGACATTGCAACAAATCGCGGTTCGCGCGCGGAGAAACCTGAACTGGAATGTTTGGGATTATCTCATGGGTGGCTCGGAGACCGAGACTAGCCTGAAGCGCAATCGGCAGGGATTTGACTCTCTGGGGTTGGCGCCTCGGATTTTGCGCAATGTTGCCAATGTCGATCCGTCGACAACCTTCCTGGGAAAACAAATTCGCCTGCCCGTGATGTTGGCGCCGATTGGCTCCCTGCAGCTGGTTACGCCTGACGGTGCTTTGGCGTCGGCTCAAGCAGCAGCAGAAGTCGGAACAATCAGCTTCTTGAGCTCTGTCACTCAGCCCGAGATGGAAGAAGTTGGCGCGGCGACGAATGCGCCGAAGGTCTTTCAGCTATATGTTAAAGGCGATGACGACTGGATAGACGAGCAGGTAAAACGCGCTCAGGATTCTGGTTTTGAGATTTTCTGTCTCACTGTTGATACCGCGCTCTATAGCCGCCGCGAACGAGATATCCTTAAGCGCTGGGAGCCAAGCTCCAGACGCGCGGTCGTTGAAGGCGCGGATCAGGATTATCTCGCCATGTTGAACTGGGATACTGTCAAACGGTTCAAGGATCGGCATGATATCCCGCTGATCCTGAAAGGGATTGGGACAGCAGAAGACGCAACGATTGCTCTCGAACATGAAGTTGAGTGCATCTACGTCTCCAATCATGGCGGTCGCCAGCTTGATCACGGACGGGGCTCGATTGATGTCCTGCCGGAAGTTGTTGAGGCCGTTGGTGGCAAGGCAAGCGTGTTGGTCGATGGTGCAATCATGCGCGGGACAGACGTCATTAAGGCGCTGGCGCTGGGCGCTGACGCCGTTTGTATCGGTAAATTACAGGGGCTTGGTTTGGCCGCTGGCGGCAAGGACGGGTTGGTTCATACGCTTCGTTTGCTTGAAGCGGAAATCCGGACCTCGATGGCCCTGTTGGGACTACACAATTTTTCAGAGTTGGATGCGAGCTATGTTGAAGAGGTCGAACCTCTGATGCCGCCGCACCAGACATCACCTTATACACATATTGAATTAGAAGAGCGGGAGTATGAAAGATGAGCGATATCAAGGCACATGACCGCCCGGTCAATCTCGGTAATCCGCAGATGGGTTGGGCCAGCGATGTTGCAGCAGAAATGCTGCGGCAGTTGGGCGTTAAATACATTTCTTTGAACCCGGGGGCGAGTTATCGCGGGCTTCACGATTCAATCGTGAACTATCTCGGAAACGACACGCCGCAGATGTTGATCTGCCTGCATGAAGATCATGCTGTGCATGTCGCTCAGGGCTACGCGAAGGCAACGGGCGAGCCAATGGCCTGCGCGCTGCATTCCAATGTTGGTCTGATGCATGGTCTGATGGCGACCTTCAACGCCTGGTGCAACCGGGCGCCGATTATCATGATGGGCGCAACCGGGCCAATTGATGCATCGATACGCCGTCCCTGGATTGATTGGATCCATACGTCGAAGGATCAGGGCGCGATGCTCCGTGATTACACGAAGTGGGATGACGAGCCTCGTTCAGCCGGTGCCATCGTTGAGTCGATGCTGCGCGCCAATCAGATGGCCCGTTCAGAACCACCGGGACCAGTTTATGTCTGTCTCGATGCTGGATTACAGGAATCAGCACTCGAAGAAGAGATTAAGATCCCTGACGTGAGCCGCTTCCAGCCTTCGGAGCCACCGCGGGCATCGGGCAATAATGTAAAAGAAGTGGCGGACATGCTGCTTGGGGCGGCTAACCCCGTGATCATGATTGGTCGCAGTGGCCGGTCACAGGAAGCCTGGGATAACCGGATCAAGCTGGCGGAAGCCGTTGGTGCTGGTGTCTTCACCAATCTGCGGAACGCCGCGGTCTTCCCAAGTGATCATCTGTTGCACGTGGGACGTCCTGCAGGACGGATCAATGACACGATGCGGGACGTTGTCACGGAGTCCGACGCGATCCTCAGCCTGAACTGGTTGGATTTTGGTGGCACCCAGCGTCTGTTGACACGCGACGGTGAGCTCAAAGGCAAGATCGTCCATTGTTCAATGGAAGAGTATGTCCATAACGGTTTTGGCGGCGAATTATTCGAACTGCCAATGGCCGATATCAAGATCACAGCGGATCACGATGCGTTCGTGGTTCAGCTGCTCGAAGAAATCGAAAGCCGTGGCGCTGCTTCAAACTGGGACGGCAAGCGTGTCGGTCCGGAACCAGCTGCTTATGACCAGATCGCCGATCGCGACCCTGACAGCGTTTTGCAACCAGCGGATATTGTGACCGCCTTGGCCGAGGCGCAGGGTGATCGCAAGATCAGTCTGAACCGGGTTAGTTCCGGTGGCGTTGGTCCGGCCTATCACTTCACTGCACCTTTGTCCTATCTCGGACATGATGGCGGTGGCGGGTTGGCTTCAGGACCCGGCACATCAGTTGGTGCTGCGTTAGCGGTGATGGATACAGATTGGCTGGCGGTTTCCGTTCTGGGTGATGGCGATTTCATGCAGGGCAACACTGCCTTGTGGACCGCTGCGAAGTACAAGATCCCGATGTTGGTGATCATTTCCAATAACCGCTCGAACTTTAATGATGAGCTGCATCAGGAAACGGTTGCCAAAGATCGTGACCGTCCGGTTGAAAACCGCTGGATTGGTATGCGTATTAGCGAGCCGGATATTGTTCTTACGGACCTTGCTGACTCTCTTGGCTTTGAAGCTGTTGGCCCGGTTGAGACGGCTGGTGGACTTATGGAAGCAATTGAAAATGGACTGAAGGCAGTTGAAGCCGGCGGTCAGCATTTCATCAATGTGCATGTTGATACCGGCTATGCCGAACCGCCGCTGATGCGTGGCGGGAATAAAGGCGAGTAACGGGTAGGGATAGGAGAAATATAATGCCTGATTTAACAAAATTTGACCGGCCCGTTAATGTCGGAAACCCCAAGATGGGATGGGGCAGCGATGTCGCTGCCGAAATGCTCCGTCGTATGGGAATTAAATATCTGTCGATGAACCCCGGGGCGAGTTATCGCGGGTTTCATGACTCCATCGTCAATTATCTGGGGAATGACGACCCGCAGATGATCCTGTGTTTGCATGAGGATCACGCGGTTCATATTGCTCAGGGCTATGCGAAAGCAACGGATGAGCCGATGGGCTGTATCCTGCATTCAAATGTCGGACTGATGCACGGCATGATGGGTATCTTCAATGCCTGGTGTAACCGGGTGCCGATGGTGATCATGGGTGCAACAGGTCCGGTTGATACGATGAAACGTCGTCCGTGGATCGACTGGATCCATACCGCAAAAGACCAGGGCGCGTTGATCCGAAATTTCGTCAAATATGATGACGAGCCACGATCAGCACAGGCGCTAGCCGAAACCATGGTTCGGGTGAACAAAACCATCCGTACTGCGCCGACGGGGCCTGCTTATGTATGCCTGGATGCTGGTTTACAGGAATCTGAAATCGATCCGGATATGAAATTACCGGATGTTTCTCGCTTCCTGCCACCGCTGCCAACCCCGGCACCGCAGAAAAGCATCGATGAAGCGGCTGATCTTTTGGCTAAAGCCAAGAACCCCGTAATCATGATGGGGCGCCTCAAACGCGCAGAAAAGGGCTGGGCAGATCGTATCAAGCTTGCTGAGCTTCTTGGCGCTGGCGTTGTCACGGATATGAAAACCGGGATTGCTTTTCCGACAGATCATGGTTTGCATCTTGCACCACCGGCCAACCGGCCGCGCGATGAAGCCGTTGCCGGTATGCAGGAAGCTGATGTCATTCTCGATCTTAATTGGGTCGATTTGGCGGGTACTTTCAAACTGGTCTTTGGCCGCGACGATGTGAATGCCAAGGTAATTCATGTCTCGATGGACTCAATCATCCATAACGGTTGGACATCTGACCATATGGGGATGCCCCTTGGTGACGTGACCATGTTGGCCGAACCGGAACCGGTTGTTGAACAACTCCTTGAGGCACTTGAAAAACGCCTTGGCGGCAAGTCCAAGTGGGATGGTCAGAACAAGGGACGTATGCCTGAGCCTGACACGACTTATGACATGCTGAATCAGGACGATAACATTTCGGTCGAAGCCGTAACGCTTTGCATGAACGAAGTTCGCAAGGGCCGTAATATTACGCTAACCAATGTCACCATTGGCTGGGCGGCAGACGGGTATCACTTCACCCATCCGCTGGATTATCTCGGCAATGATGGTGGTGGCGGACTGGCTTCTGGCACGGGTACGGCCATCGGTGGTGGTTTGGCTCTCGCCGATACAGACCGCACGGTTGTTGCTGTCCTCGGCGATGGCGACACCATGCAGGGCGCATCGTCTCTTTGGACCGCAGCGCATTACAGCATTCCGGTGCTGTTTGTGATCTCAAACAACCGATCCAACTTCAATGATGAAATTCATCAGGAAACGGTCGCCATAACGCGTAACCGGCCTGTTGAAAATCGCTGGATTGGTCAGCGGATTGACGACCCGACTGTTTCGATTGAGAAATATGCTGCGTCTTTAGGTGTTGAATCAGCGGGGCCGATTGAAAAAATTGCGGATCTGGTGCCAGCCCTGGAGCATGCATTGTCAGTTGTTGAATCCGGTAAGCCTTATCTGCTCAACGTTCATGTTGAGAAGGGCTATGCGGTGCCGCCGCCGGCACGTGAAGCATAATGTGTCCGGCGGATAGTGGAGATGACCTGGGTAAGCGGGCTTTGGCCCGCGAACAGGTCTATCTCTGCATCATGACCAATGTCGAGCCGCCGCCGGAGGGCAAACCGCCGCGTCAAAGCCTGATGCATGATCACAAGACCTATCTCCGTGATCTGGAACGCAAAGGGTTATTATTCGGGGCAGGGCGGCTGTTCAATGAAGAAGATAATGAACACGCCGCCATTGGCCACGGCATGATTGTTATCCGGGCGAAGACCCGGGCCGAGGCTGAAGCGATTGCGTTTGAGGAGCCGTTTACCAAGGCGGGCTATCGAACGATGGTCTTGCATCCTTGGCAACGGAATGAAGGTAGCGTCGACATCTCAATTCGCTTGATGGATTCAGTGCTTGAGATTGACAGTCGGACTTATGATCTGGTGCCACGCGAAGGCGCAGTCAGAACGTAATAGCTGACTGGCCGAGTTGTTTTAAAATTAAGAATAGATAGCCCACTTCGGGGGCTGTGTTGAAAAAGGTGATTTAGCATGAGTGACGGCGAACCAATTCGCAAAGCCAATACCCGGTATCAATCCGACGTCATCGTCGACATGATCAAACTCTATGATTTCCCGGCGATTCCATTGAATCCGGGAGCCAGCTATCGGGGGTTACACGACAGTCTGGTCAATTACGGCGAAAATGATCCGCCGATGATCCTGTGTAATCACGAGAAAATCGCCATCCAGATCGCTCACGGCTACACCAAGGCAACTGGTAAGCCGATGGCAGCCGCCGTTCATAACGTCGTTGGTCTGCTGCATGCGCCGCTCGCCGTTTATTACGCCTATATCGATCGCTGCCCGGTCTTCCTCATTGGTGCCACTGGCCCGATGGATGAAAAACTGCGCCGTCCGTTTATTGACTGGATTCACACCGCTTTTGCGCAAGGGTCTGCGGTACGTGACTTCACCAAATGGGATTACCAGCCCGGCAGTGTTCACGGCATTCCAGATTCATTCGCCCGCGCTTACTCGATCATGATGACTGAACCGCAGGGTCCGGTTTATATGGTCTATGACGCTGGAATTCAGGAAGCCGAGCTAACGGAACATATCGCCATTCCGTCAGCTGATGCCGTGAAGGTTCCGCCGCGTCTTGCCGCTGATCCTAAACTGATTGATGAAGCCGCTGAAATGCTGCTAGCTGCGGATTATCCGGTTCTGTTGACCGAATATGCTGCCCGCGCACCGATTGGTTTTGATGACACCGTCAAGCTGGCCGAGACTGTTGGCTCGCCTGTTTTCGACATCAATAAACGGCTTGGTTTCCCGAACCGCCACCCTCTTAGTGTTTCGATGCATGCGGATGCCTTTAAAGGTGCTGATTTGGTTATGGCACTGGATGTCATCGACTGGACGAAGGGCTCGCACAAACCGAACTGGGAAACCCGTGAAGTCGAAACCATTACGACACCAGAATGTAAATGGATCGATATTGGTTTTGCCGATATCGAAATCAGCAAATGGGCCACCGATTACAACAAGCATCATAATTGGGATATGCGGATTCTGGCCGATACAGCCAATGCGATCCCCGCCCTTACCGAAGCCTGTGTCGCGCGTATTAAGGATGACGACAAGCTGGCCGCGCGCATTGTCGAGCGGACCAAGGATGTCGGCGAAAAACATACGGCGCAATGGGACAAGTGGCAGGAACAGGTCAAGGATACCTGGGACCAAATGCCGATGCATGAAGCCCGCATGGCCACTGAAGTTTGGGAAGCCATCAAGAATGAGGACTGGGTCCTGACAGCAGGGACGTTGAAAGACTGGGTCCGTAAGGTCTGGAACTTTGACAAACCATACCAGCACCCCGGTCGTGATCTCGGCACTGCCACCCAATTCGGTATCTCGATGGGTGTTGCGTATGCCTATAAAGACACTGACAAGCTGGTTGTTGATCTGCAGCCCGATGGTGATTTGATGTTTGATCTCGGCGCCCTGTGGGTTGCCGCGAAATATGAAATCCCGATGCTGGTCATTATGTACAATAACCGTGCTTATTATAATGACTGGGCGCATCAGATTTCAGTTGCCAAGAAACGCGGCACTGATGAGGCCCGCGCCTATATCGGCATGGATCTCGAAGGACCGGAACCAGACTTTGCTCATATTGCCAAAGGCATGGACTGGTACGCCGAGGGACCAATCTTCGATCCCAAGGAAATCGGCCCGGCCGTTGCGCGTGCCATTGAACAGGTCAAGAAAGGCAAACCAGCCTTGATCGATGTCATCACCTGGCGGCGCGGAGAAGCGGCGTAGCGATATTCTCGCTGTTGGGATAGAATAATCACGCGTTGAGTGTGCGTCCGATTAACCACGGAGGACTTCAGCCATGATGATCCAGAATGCGCCAGACGGCGAACCCCGCTTTGTCAGCCTGATGGCCGAGCATAACGAACTGTGCGAACAGTTTGCTCGCGCCTTTGGCAATGAACGGTTTGAAAAGCCCGAGCCTTTCGAGGAAACCGTTTATGTCATCGGGCATCATGACCGCGGCTGGGACAAATTCGACGCAAGCCCTGTGCTCGATCCTATCAGTGGTTTTCCGACAGGTGTTGGCGGCGCTAAAGGGCCCGGCGGCGCGGCGACGACCAAGCTGTCACCGGATTTCAATCAGGCACGCCACGATTATTGCGGGTTGCTGGCCTCAATGCATACATGGGGGCTGTACCACGCGCGCTATGGCTTTTCGGATTTTCGGGTACGGCCAGGCGGATCGACATCCGTACCAATTGCAAAAGAAATGACCGGGGAAACCAACGAAATCCTTACTCGGGAAATCGCCAGGCAGGAGGAATTGAAGGCCAAACTCGCGTCAGATGCTGCGACGGCTAGTTGGATCAAGGAAGACAACCTCTTCCGCAATTACAAGCTCCTCCAGTTCTGTGATACGCTGGCGCTTTATTTCAACCTGCGCCACGAAAATGACCGCGCGGTTGAAGTGTTCACCCATGTGCCGGAGAACACAGCCAGTGACACCTCGGTGACGGTAACACCGCAGGGCGAGGGGACTTATTCCTTTGCACCGTTCCCGTTTGCCGGTGACAGTCTCGAAATTCGTTCAAAGGGCCGTTATTTGACCGCTATGCCCGGCGATGCCGCGCCAAGTGATCTCGGGGTCCATATCGCGGGTCTTCCGGCTCAAGAACAGGTTTTTACCTTTGTCGGCGCATAAAACAGCTACCTTTTAGTGCGTTAAAATTTTTGGTGCGGTTGGACTAGCCCCACCTGCGCCCGGCTGCTAATTTCTGTCGACATATTTTCACGGCTTAAAAGATAGGGGACAGCTCATGAGCGAGGGCGGCATCAAAAAATCAAACGTCAAATACAATTCCGACGTTATCGTCGACCTGATCAAGGATTTCGGATTCAAACATATCGCCTTGAATCCCGGCGCCAGCTATCGCGGGCTCCATGACAGCTTGGTCAATTACGGTGAAAACGACCCACCGATGATGCTCTGTACCCACGAGAAAATCGCGGTTCAGATGGCGCATGGCTATGCCCGAGCCACCGGTGAGCCGATGATTGCCATTGTTCATAACCTAGTTGGGCTGCTGCATGCGCCGATGGGTGTCTATTATGCCTATCTCGACCGCGCGCCGGTCTTCATCATGGGGGCTACTGGCCCGGTGGCAGAGCCCAAGCGCCGCCCGTACATTGACTGGATTCATTCCGCAAACGTACAGGGTCAAATCCTGCGCGATTTCGTCAAATGGGATGCTCAGCCCAATACCATCGATTACGTGCCGGATGCTTTTGCCCGCGCCTATTCGGTCATGATGACCGCGCGTCAGGGGCCTATCTATATGTGCTATGACGCTGGCTTGCAGGAAGCCGAGCTCGATCACGAAATTAAAATGCCGCCAAAAACCGCTGCGCGAGTTCCGGCACAACCCGCACCTGACCCGACGGCGCTCGGCGAGGCTGCGGAAATGCTGGCCAACGCCGAACGTCCGGCCATTGTTGCCGATTTCGCCGCCCGCCCGCCGCATGGCTGGGATCATGTTATCGAAATCGCTGAAACACTGGGCGCCAGTGTCTGGGATGTGAATTCACGTCTCAATTTCCCAGGTAATCATCCGCTGAACCTGTCGATGGATCAGGAGGCTTGTTACGAGGATGTCGATTGCGTGCTGCTGCTTGATGTTGCCGATTTTGAGAAACACACCCATGTGCGGGATATTTCAACCCGCAGCGTAAAGCCGTCGGTTAAAGAGGACGCTAAATGGATCGACATCGGCTGGACCGATACAGAGATCAGTAAATGGACGATGGATTATTCGCGGACGCTGTTCCCTGATATCCGGATGACTGCAGACGTGGTCACCGCCACGCCGATGCTCACCGAGCTGATGAAAGGACATATCGCCAACACCGATGGTCTGGCAGAAAAGATTGTCAAGCGCACCAAGTTGATCGGCGAGAAGCATCACAAGATTCGTGCGGACTGGCGCAAAGAGGCCGAAGAAGATTGGGACTCGCAGCCGATGACGGTTGGTCGTCTCGCGCTCGAAACCTGGGAAGTTATCAAAGACGAAGATTGGGTCCTCACGGCTGGCACAATGCATGATGCCGCGCGTCGCTTGTGGGACTTCGACCGGCCTTACTGTCATGGCGGGCGAGAGCTCGGCACGGGCACACAGATCGGCACCTCTCTTGGTGTCGCGCTGGCCAATAAAGGCACCGGACGTCTTTGTATAAATATGCAGCCCGATGGCGATCTGATGTTTGATGCTGGCGCTCTGTGGATGGCGGCCAAGTACGAAATCCCGATGTTGATCGTGATGTACAACAACCGCGCCTATTACAACGACTGGAACCATCAGATCGTAATCGCCAAGAACCGTGGTACTGACCCCGAGCGTGCCTATATCGGGATGGACCTGCTTGATCCTGATCCCGATTTTGCCGGCCTTGCACGTTCGCAGGGCTGGTGGGCAGAAGGTCCGATTGAGAACGGTGACGATGTTCAAGCGGCATTACGACGGGCCATCGAACAGGTCAAAAAGGGCAAGCCCGCTCTGGTTGATACGGTCTGCATGCGTGGGAAGGGCAAAGCGGCTCTGACGTAAGACCGTCAGTAGCGACCAAATAAAAAGGGCGGGAATTGAACCCCGGCTTTTTTCAAAATAATAACGCCCGATAATCCCGTCGTCACGGGCTAGCCTCTTTCTTTCCGGGGCTGTGGCGAATATTATCACGCCAGCGCCGGTTAGCCGGCATAGGCATTTGTTTGGAGCAAAACTATGGTTGAGAAGTTTGGTGTTGGGCAGCCGGTCCCGCGTTTTGAGGACCCCCGTCTTTTAACGGGTGGTGGCCGCTATATGGATGATAACCAAATGCCAAATGAGACTCGTGCCTATATTCTGCGCTCGCCTTACGCCCACGCTAAAATCCTGTCGATGGATTTGACTGCCGCCAAAGCGGCACCGGGTGTTGTCGAGATTTTGACCGGTCAGGATTACATTAATGATGGGCATGGCGCGCTTAAATGCTCGCCGGTCCAGAAGCAGCGCGATGGCTCACGGATGTTTGAGCCCGATAACCCGCCGCTGATCGATAATGAAGTCAAAATGGTTGGCGATTACGTCGCGTTAATTATCGCCGAGACCATCGATCAGGCGAAAGATGCCGCCGAGCTGATCGAAGTGGATTACGAGGCACTGCCATCAGTGTCTTTACCCTTTCCAGCATCGCAAGCTGATGCGCCAAAAGTCTGGGCCGATCACGACAGCAATATTTGCTTTGTTCACACAGTGGGCGACAAATCGGCAACCGATGCAGCTTTTGATCGGGCCGCGACGATTGCCGGTGGCGAACTACCGGTAAACCGTAGCGCCCATGTCACGATGGAGCCGCGCGGTGCCATTGGCGATTACAACCAGGGCTCGGGGATGCTGACGCTGTATACCGGCGTGCATTATCCTTGGCAGTTGCGCGAAGAACTTGCGAGCAAAATTTTCGATATGCCGGAAACCAAAGTCCGCGTTGTTGCAGGTGATATGGGTGGCAGCTTTGGTCTGCGTGGCGGAACCTATCGCGAGCATGTGCTGGTGTCCTGGGCTGCCTTGCGCATCGGGCGCCCGGTCAAATGGGTCTGCGAACGCTCCGAAGGATTTATGAGCGATCATCAGGGTCGTGACGTTTACTGGGATGCTGAAATTGCATTGGATGAAAACGGAAAATTCCTTGCTGTCCGTGCCACCAGCTTTGCTAATGTTGGTGCTTATCTGGCGAGTAAAGGCACGCTGCCGCCAATTGCCAACCTTGGCACCATGGCAGGGACTTACGATATTCCAGCGATGTATGTTGATGTCTCGGCGGTTTTTACCAATACCAACCCTATTTGCCCATTCCGCGGCAATGGCCGTCCGGAAGCATCCTATGTCATCGAGCGGTTGATCGATCTCGCAGCAGATGAAACCGGCATAGATCCGGCTGAACTGCGGCGTATCAACCAAATTCCTCCAGAAGCCATCCCATATAAAACGGCGCTTACCTTTACCTATGACAGTGGTAATTTTGGCGACAATCTCGAGAAGACTTTGAAGATGGTCGATTATGACGGTTTTCCCGCGCGCCGCGAACAATCCCGAGCCAACGGTATGCTTCGAGGCATTGGTATTTCTAACAGTATCGAACGCGCCGCTGCAGCCAGTATTGAGCAGGTAGAAATCCGGTTTAATCCGGGTGGTACGGCAACGCTTTTTGCAGGCACCAGCCAGCAAGGGCAGGGGCATGAGACAATCTATAAGCAAATTATGTGTGAGAAGCTTGGCCTTGACCCCTATGAGGTCGGTTTCAATGAAGGCGATACCTCTATCCTCGCTTTTGGCGGTGGTACGGGTGGGTCTCGTTCGGCGACTCTTGGCGGTAGTGCAGTTCTGGGCTGCTCTGACAAGATCATTGAAAAGGCGACTAAGTTGGCGGCACATCTTCTGGAAGCGGCGGATGCCGATATTGAGTTCGCCGACGGCACTTTCGTCGTCGCCGGAACCGACAAGACAATTAGTCTGACCGAAGTCGCGCAGGCCAGTTACAAGCCAGGTCGTACGCCTGTTGATATGGAACCTGGTCTTGGATCGGTCTTCACCTATGAAGCCGCCAAAGAGAATTTCCCCAATGGTTGTCATGCTTGTGAGATGGAGATCGACCCCGAAACTGGCGTGACCGAGATCGTCAGCTACAAGGTTGTTGATGATGTTGGCACGGTGCTGAACCCGCTGACACTCAAAGGGCAGATCATGGGTGGTGTTGCTCATGGTATCGGGCAGGCCTTACTCGAGGAAATTCAATTTGATGCCGATAGTGGCCAGCTTATTACCGGCTCCTTTATGGATTACACGATGCCGCGCGCTGACAATATGAGCTACATCGATGTTGTGAGTAACCCATGCCCGACAGCCACAAACCCTCTGGGCTGCAAAGGGGCAGGCGAGGCTGGAACCGTTGGTGCCGTGCCGTGTGTCATGAACTCGGTTGTCGATGCACTATCAGAGTATGGCATTCGTCATATCGACATGCCGGCAACGCCTGCCAAAATTTGGGCAGCCATCGAAGCAGCAAAGAAAGCGGCGGCGTAAGTATCTTCTATGCCGATAGAAAAATCAGTTTCTATCGGCGAGGGTGGAGATGCTCTTTTTGGAACGCTGATGCTTCCTGACGGGAAGAGCCGTTTTGATGCGGTTTTGATCTGGTCGGGATCTGGTCCTACTGACCGTGACGGCAATTTACCGGGTCACATAAACAACTGTCTTAAGATGGTAGCGCATCAGCTAGCTGATGCTGGCTATGCCTCGATCCGCACGGACAAGCGTGGCATTGGGGAAAGCGAAAATGCTGTCGCTGATGAAACGGAATTGCGTTTTGAGGCATTTGTTGATGATGCCCTTGTCTGGGCGCAAATCTTGAAAGAGGTGCGGGGTGTTCGCCATGTGTTTCTCCTCGGCCATAGCGAGGGGGCGTTGACTACCATGCTGGTCGCGCGAGATTTCGATGCGGCTGGCATGATCCTTATTGAAGGAACAGGGTTTCGGGCGAGTGATGTTTTGCGGCGGCAGCTATCTGCCCCCGATATCAATATTCCAAAATATTTGGTGTCAGAAATTAGCGAAATTTTGGATAGCCTGGATGGAGGGACCCTTGTTGCAGAATTTTCAGCTGAACTTGAAGGACAATACAGGGAAAGTATCCAGCCCTATCTGATCTCGTGGTTCAAATATGATCCGCAGGAGGAATTGGCGAAGACAAAACTGCCGGTGATGGTTATCCAGGGCACGACTGATTTTCAGGTTTTGATAGAAGAAGGTGAGCGCTTGGCGGCAGCGCGCGGCGATATTAAATATCTTCAAATCAATGGTATGAACCAAGTGCTGAAAGATGCCCCAAAGCACAGGGCGTCAAACTACGCGACCTATGGCAAACCACTACTCAAACTGGCTGTTCCGTTAATGCCGACGATTATTGAATTCCTCGATGAACAAGCGCGATCCGCCAGCGTGGCGAATGACCGCTGATTAGCCGACTTTACCACCCGGCAGATGCGGGAATGCAGAATGTTCATGCGGCAGGGTTACCGGCATTGCTTCAGTGACGCTCGCGGAGGAGAGTTCATCCAGCGACGTAACGCCAATAAGCCCCATCGTAGTGTTGATTTCCCGCTCCAACAGTTCCAAACAGCGAACGAGGCCTTCAGCACCTCCGGCTCCTAGCGCATAGGCTTGCAGGCGGCCAATACCGACGGCTTTTGCGCCAAGGATCAATGCTTTGACGATGTCTGTCCCACGGGTGAAACCACCATCGATAAAGACTTGGGCCTTACCATCAACTGCCTCAACGACTTCAGGCAGCATCTGGATATTTCCGAGGACGTGATCAAGCTGGCGACCGCCATGGTTTGAGATATAGATACCCTGCACACCGTGTTCGACGGCGAGGGCAGCATCTTCAGCGGTCATGATACCCTTCAGGATCAGCGGGATATCGCCGATCTCATCCTGGATCAACTTTACGGTTTCCCAGGTGATTTTCTTTTGCCATTCGCGTGCGGCCACACGGCGAAGGGCGAGCTGTGCCGGATTGAGCCGTTCGCGATTGCCATAAAACGCTGAGTCTACCGTGAGCGTCACCGAGGCATAGTTGGCTTTGACCACGCGGCGGACTAAATCTTTGATCCAATCGTCATCACCGCGCACATAAATCTGGAAAGATTTCGGATGAGGGCTGTTGTCGGCTACTTCTTCAAGGCTGGGTTGGCAGACCGTTGAGAGGAAATTGACGCTGCCAAACTCTTCCGCAGCATTGTCGACGTCGATGCCGCCATTGGCTGAGAACCGTTCGATTCCGCCCATCGGGGCGAGGAGAACCGGAATACGCAGCTTGTGTCCGAAGAAATCTGTTTCGGTATCGATCTCGCTGACATCGCGACAGATGCGGGGGCGGAAGGCGAGACAATCGAGCGCCATACGGTTACGCCGGAGCGATGTCTCACTTTCGGCAGCACCACAAATATAATCCCAGTTATCCTGATCGAGATTGCGTCGGGCCATCATGATCATATCGTGTGTGGTTTCAAAAATGGCGTCACTCATTGTGTTCTCCATCCGTCTGGTATGTTGGAATAAGTTTGTTTCAAGCGGTCACGTTAGGCGACCGCCTGGAATATGCGGGAAGGCGCTCATCTCGTGGGCCGGGTTAACCGCTCGTCCTTTTGCCAAATAAGAAGGGTTCAGTTGGTCAAGAGATGATACGCCGAGCAAGCCCATGCCAATTCTAATCTCGTCTTCGAGAATGGTCAGGCAATTTATCAGTCCAGAAAGTCCGCCAGCGCATAAAGCAAAAGCCTGCAGTTTGCCAATCCCGACCGCCTGAGCGCCGAGGGCGACTGCCTTGATGACGTCAGTGCCGCGCATAAAGCCCCCATCGATGAAAACTTCGGCGCGGCCATCAACTGCGGCGACAATATCGGGAAGGACTTGGATTGTTGCCCGATCATGATCGAGCTGGCGGCCACCATGGTTGGATACATAAATTACCGAAGCACCGTGCTGTACGCCAATCTCCGCATCTTCCGGACGGCTAACGCCTTTGAGGATCATCGGGCCGCCCCAAATCTGACGGATTTCATCCCAGGTGTCCCAGCTAAGCCCAGCCAGAAATTCACGCCCAGCTGAATTGGTTCTGGTCGGCGGTGTCCAGCCGGCCAACATCTGGCGTTCACGATTAGAATACACTGCGGCATCGACAGTAACGGCGAGGGCGTCATAGTTGTTTTGCTTTACGCGACCGAGTAATTCTTCGAGCCAG
Organism: Alphaproteobacteria bacterium UBA2964; assembly: GCA_905182615.1. Classification (GTDB taxonomy): domain Bacteria; phylum Pseudomonadota; class Alphaproteobacteria; order MPNO01; family UBA2964; genus UBA2964. Next base: position 37,543 of record CAJJCG010000031.1, read on the forward strand.
TCCCGTCCCCCGCGAACGTACATTTGATAGACCTTGGGATGCAGGCTGTTCATCGCAATCTCTTCCAGCGATGGTCGGGAATGACCGCTCAGCATGTTGAGAATGCGGAACTCTTCTGCAGCATCATCGACGGCCTGTGCGGCCGCCGGTGTAACAAGTTGCAGCGATGCCATAGGGGCCAAAAAAACTGGCATACGGGACTTATGTCCCATCACCGTTGTTGCGTAATCGATTTCTGAGACATCGCGAAGTACACGTGGCTTGAGTGCTATAGAGTCGAGACCGAACCGGTTGCGTCGCATGGCGGTTTCGCTTTCGCTGCCACCGGCAAGATAATCCCAGACGGGGCCGCGGGCATTACGCCGGGCTCTTCTGATAATCTCATGGTTCGTTTTGAATTCCATTACTCGGTATTATCCCCGTATTTGCGCTATTTTGGTGCGTCCGACCGGACGGCGGCGAAGGGCAAACTTTAGTGCTCGCATTGATGCTTGTCGAGGTGGCGGTGGGCATGATTTTTTGTCTAAATCGGTTTCCCAATAAAGGAATTAAGGCGTAAAATCCGTGCATGACTGAAATAGAGACAAAAGATCGCTTAACGCGCCGTACTCCGGCGGTTCCTATGGAACCTGTGGTAGATCCGGCGGCTTGGACAGCATCGGACCTAGCATCAGATCAGGGGTGGGTACACGAACTCACTGAATCGGATGTCGCAGAACTCGATGCATTGGTTATCCTACTTTCGGAAAGGATTATCGATGTTCTCGAACTCAAAGAGACCGATATTGATCTGCCGACCTTGGGGCCGCGGCTTGAAAGGGTAGCTAATGATGTTCTCGACGGCAGAGGACTTGCCCTAATCAGAGGTGTTCCAGTTGAGCGCTACTCGAGATTACAGTCTGCAATCGCGTTCTGGTGCATTGGTGGATTTGTCGGTGATCCGGTATCACAGAATGCCAAAGGCCATCTGTTGGGGCATGTTCAGGACCTCGGTGGTACGACGCTGAAAAACCCCAGTAATCGCGGTTATCAAACGCAAGAGGGACTGCCGTATCACTGCGATTCCTGTGATGTCGTTGTGCTGATGTGTTTGCATCCATCTAAGTCAGGTGGAGAGAGCACGGTCGTCAGCTCGTTGAACATTTATAACGAGATGCTCAAACGTAATCCTGCAGCGGCGGCTGCTCTAACCGAAGCAATATATCGCGACCGTCGGAACGAAATTCCAGAAGGCAAAGATCCGTGGTTCCAATTGCCGGTCTTTAATTTCCAAGATGATCTCATGACTGTTAGCTGGCAGGGCGGCTATATCCGTTCAGCTTCCCGGTTTGAAGAACTTCCGCCGCATTCTCAGGATTTGAAGGTCGGGCTGGATCTGTTCAATAAGTTGGCCAATGAGCTGGCCTATTCGATGGATTTTAAACCTGGTGACATTCAGATCTTGCATAATCATGTCACGGTGCATTCACGCACGGCATTTGAAGAGTTTCCTGAATTGAAACGTAAGCGACATTTGCTACGACTTTGGCTGGGTACACCGAATGGGCGGCCATTATCGCCGGCTTATGCAAATCGTTATGGAGACCTGAAACCCGGCGCCAGACCGGCGGGAGGAATAATTGTACCGGGGACTGTATTTAAGGCCCCATTAGAGGCAGAATAGCCGCGAAGAAACAGGTGGATCGTTTCCAAACTATGGATCTGATCCAGATTATGCCTTCGGTCGTATGTCTAGTAAGGGAACGCAGGCAAATATCACGTTAGGAGAAAACAATGGAACTACCTACAAGTGATCGTTATCAGGCTATGAGTGTTGATAGCTTCGATACGACGAAGCTGTTGACCAACGCGGCTCGCCAACGGGATGCTCGTAAATTGAATGAATTCCCGATTTTTGACGCTGATGCGCATCATTATGAAAGCGAATCTATTTCAGAAATCATCAAATATATTGATGATGACGTTTTGAATCACTTGGCGCGTGCTAATCCGGGAATTCTCTCTGCAGGTCGTGGTGGCTATCAGCCGGTGGGTGGCCGGATTACACGCTACCCGCTGCGCAAGATCGAAGAGACTCCATCCGATGGCACACATCGCGACGTTCATCTGTCGCGCCGCTGGATGGATGCGATGGGTATAGACTATATTAGTTTGTTTCCGACAGGGATGTTGGGTATCGGCCTTATCCCGCAGGTCGAGGTCGAAGTGCAATACGCTCGCGCGTACATGCGCTGGCTGACGGAAGAAATTCTACCGTGTGACCCTCGCGTTAAAGGTTATGTCTTCTTACCGTTCAACAGCCCGGAAGCGGCCTATGAAATTGCCACCGAGTTTGGTGACAAGGAAGGTATTATTGGTTTTCTCGTCACCAGCCCGCGTTATAAGCCAGTTCATGACAATGCTTATATGAAGACCTACAGCTATATCGAAGAAACAGGGAAGCCGTTGGTCTTTCATTCTGGTCTTAACTGGAATGACCCACTGATGTCAGTAACCAATCGATTTATCGCAGCTCATGCACTTGGTTTTACGCTTTATAACGTCATTCATATGTGCAACTGGATCTGTAACGCTCTAAATGAGCGTTTCCCGAAAATCCCGGTTGTCTGGACAGAATCAGGCCTTGCTTGGGTTCCGTGGCTCGCTCAGCGGCTCGACAATGATTACAAGATGCGTTCGTCGGAAATTCCGGGTCTGAAGAAACTTCCCAGCGAATATATGGGGGACATGTTCTACACCAGTCAGCCAATGGAAATGCCGAACGATTTGTCGTTCCTGGAAAGCACTTTCAAGATGATCAACGCGGAAACCCAGCTGCTTTATGCGTCTGACTATCCGCATTGGGATGCTGATATGCCTTCCACTATTTATGATCTGCCATTCCTTGATGAGAAGGCGAAGCGGAATATTCTTGGTGGCAACGCTATCAAAATCTTCGATCTCGATGTTTCGGATCGTTATCCAAACTATAAAGCTGCTTAAGCACCACGTGTTTTCTTCTCCGGCGAAAATCGGGCTGTAACCGCCCGACCTGAGATAAAAATTAGAGATATTTGTTGTTAAGAAAGGGAGTGTAATGGCTAAGGAAATTCTCGTCGGAAAGGCCTCCGACTTCAAAGAAGGGGGCAAGAAAATTGTCCCTAACGGAAAGACCAGCGAAATAGGTGTCTATCTCGTGCATGGCAATTGGTATGCTTATGCCAATCTGTGCCCGCATCAGGGCGGCCCAGCCTGTGAAGGCCTGTTGATGGCCAAGGTTGAAGAGGTCATCGCTGAAGATAAGACCTATCAAGGAATGCGCTTTAATCACGACGAAATGCATATCGTTTGCCCATGGCACGGTTGGGAGTTTGATATTGCTGATGGTCAGGCTGTCGCCGACCGTAAGTGGAGCCTTCGTAAGTTTGAAGTAGAAGTTCGTGGAGAAGATGTCTATGTCCTCGCCTGATGTTGATCCAAGAGCAGCTGATCTGCCAGAAGGCGGAGAGGTTCTTGCCCATATTCCTGACGAAGAGGCCGCAATGCGAGCCTTCGCCAAGCGGATCGCGGAAGTTCCAGAGGGTGAACCCATCCCGATTGAAGTGGTTCAGGAAGGTTTTACGGCGATGGTGCGGCTTTATTCCGTTAAATTCCAGCTTGGTGAACGCTGGGAACCGTTTGCAGAAGACAGCATGGTACCTGCAACCGCTGCCATGATTATGTGCACGACAATGATGCGTGCCGTAAATGTCGAGGTGTTTGAATTGGGGATGTGGCAGTCATGGTCTGGTGCCTAAGCATAAGAGGAGTGTAATGGATTTACCGACGAGTGATATTCATAAGCAAGCCGTAAAATCTTTAGATACGACGAGTTTGCTTACCAATGCTGCGCGACAGCGGGATGCCCGAAACTATGACTCGTTTCCTATAATTGATGTCGATTGTCATCATTATGAGAACGAGTCGCTTTCGGAGATCGTTAAGTATATCGATGATCCTGTACTAAAGCAGATGGGAATGCTTTATACGGGCGGTGGAACCGGCGGCCAATCACCGCTTAATCCCGGCGGTGTTGGCTATCAGGATGTCTCTGGGCGCGTGACGCGCTATCCATTACGCAAAACTGAAACGACACCTAGTGACGATCAGCACCGTGATGTTCATCTGTCCTTACGCTGGATGAATGCCATGGGCGTTGATTATGTCTGTTTGTTTCCGACGCCGATGTTGAGCCTCGGACTGCATCCGCAGCCTGAGGTCGAGTCAGGCTTGTCGAAAGCCTATAACCGTTGGCTTCTGGAAAATATAACCTCCAAAGAAGAACGTATCAAAACGATGATTTATGTGCCGTTCAGTGATCCTGAAGCGGCCTACGAAACCGTAAAGGAATTTGGTGATCATCCTGATGTCATTGGCTTCATGATCGTGTCTGTGCGGTATCAAGCGGTGCACAACAACGCCTATATGAAGACCTATGCACTGATGGAAGAGCTTGGCAAACCGCTCGGATTCCACAGTAACTATAATTGGAACGACCGGCTGGTCGGTAACGCTAACCGTTTTCTAGTGACTCATGCGCTTGGCTTTACCGTTTATAACGCGCTTCATCTGTGCAACTGGGTGGTTAATGGTATGCCGGAGCGTTTTCCGAAGCTGAAAACCATCTGGATTGAATCTGGGCTCGCTTGGATTCCGTGGGTAATGCAGAGACTGGATAATGATTACAAGATGCGTTGGTCGGAAGCCCCGTCTCTAAAAGGGCTGCCGAGCGATTATATGCGTGAGATGTTTTACACCAGTCAGCCGATGGAAATTCCGGACAATCCGGATGTCCTTAAAATGACCTTTGACATGATCAATGCTGATGATCAGCTTTTGTGGGCGTCAGATTATCCACATTGGGATATGGATGTTCCGAGTGTGATCTATGATCTGCCGTTTCTAGATGAACGGCAGAAGCGAAAGATGCTCGGTGGTAATGCCATAGATCTGTTTAATCTCGATGTCAGTAAACGTTTTCCGAACTACAAACCAGCCTAACGGGAAGTGACGGTGACCTTAACTGAAGGGCTAGTTAAGTTAATTCGTAAAAAACCAGTTTCGGTTGTTGATCTTCATCAAACGGCTTTGTTCACGCTTGATGCGGTTGCCAATATGATTGCCGGTCGCAACTCAGAGCCGGGACGTAAGCTCCTCGAGTGGGGTAAAAACCGTCAAAGAGATTCTGCACGGCGCGCCTTTGTTATGGGTGGGCTGACGCATATTTTGGAAGTTGATGATATTCATCGGGCATCAGTGGTTCACACCGGCTGTGTAACGGTCCCGGTTGCTTTAGCTCTGGCGGCTGATCAAGATATTCCCGGTGAGAAGTTTCTTAAAAGCGTTCTTTATGGATTTGAAGCAAGCTGTCGCGTCGGAATGGCAGTTGGTCCGGCACATTACAAAATTTGGCATAACACAGCGACCTGTGGGCCTTATGGCAGTGCTATGACAGCCGCGACAATTCTCGACCTTAACGATGAGCAGACGATGCACGCGCTCGGTAATGCGGGCACACAGTCAGCCGGTTTGTGGGAATTTCTCGCCACCGGTGCGATGAGCAAACATCTTCATGCTGGGCGTGCTGCAGAGGCAGGGCTAGTAGCTGCTGAGTTGGCCGCCCTGGATTTTACCGGGCCACCGGCGATCCTCGAAGGACCCGCCGGGTTTTTCGCGGGTGCCTGTCCCGACCCAGACCCGGAGGCCGTTTTAAGAGATGCCGGTGCTGAATGGCAGGTGCATTTGACCTCGATCAAGCCATGGCCCGCGTGCCGTCATACCCATCCGGCGATCGATGCGTCACTCGCGGTATTTGATGATCTCGATGGGGCTGCCATAGAGCGCATTGAGGTTGAGACTTATCAGGCCGCAATTGATGTGTGTGACCGGCCTGTAGCAAACAGCGAATATGAAGGCAAGTTTTCTCTGCAGCATTGTGTTGCTGCAGCGTTGCAACGCGGCAAGGTCGATTTTTCTGCCTTTGGACCAGAGGCACGACGTGATGCGGCGGAGCTCGCAACGAAGGTAAGTGTGTCAGCCGGCGGGCCTTATGCCAAATCCTACCCGGCTTCATGGGGGGCTGCGGTTTCTGTTATTCTCGCGGATGGTACAAAACTAGAATCCTCAAAGCCCGAATGTAAGGGCGATCCAGAATCGGCGTTGAATGACGATGAGATGATTGCCAAAGCCCGCGACCTGATCCGCTTTGGTGGCATCAATGACCCGGCGCCGGTCATTGAGGGTGTTATGGGAATGTCCCAAGGTGGTAATTCTCTGAATGTATCTAGCCTATTAGCGTCTGCAGCATAATTTCGATATTTTTAAAGTCGGAGTTTATCTGATCGTTCAGCGGGCTCGTTCAGGATGGAAGTTGCCGGAAGCAGAAGCGGTCATGGAAATAGGAGACCTTTAGAATGAGTCAGCTAGAGAAAGCCGAGAAACTTTTGGCGATGCATAAGAACGACGACATTTTGGTCCTGCCAAATGCTTGGGATGTCGCTAGCGCCTGCGTGTTGGTAGATGCCGGGTTTAAGGCAATTGCGACAACCAGCGGTGGATGTGCCTTCTCGGTTGGATTCTGTGATGGCGAACATATCGGCCGGGATGGCATGACGGAGATCGTTCGTCGTATGGCCTGTGGTGTTCCGGTGCCGGTAAGTGCTGATATGGAAGCTGGTTATGGTGGAAACCCCGATGATGTGATGGCTACCGTTAAGGCCGCGCTCGATGCAGGGGCGGTGGGCGTCAATATTGAAGACAGCAACAAAAGCGGTCCGAGGCGGCTTCATAATCTCGACCTTGCGGTTTCGCGTGTCCGTGCAGCGCGTAAAGCCGCTGACGATTTTGGTATCCCGGCGGTGATTAATGCCCGAACAGATGGATATATGCTTGGCAGTGACGAAGACATGTTCGATGAAACTGTCAAACGCGCCAATGCCTATCTCGCAGCAGGTGCTGATTGTGCGTTTGTGATCGGTGCGCGCGATGGTGACCTTATTGGTCGGCTCGCTGCGTCAATAGATGGTCCAATGAATGTCTTGGCAGGTCCCGGGACACCGCCGGTACCGCAATTAAAAGAGATGGGCGTGAAGCGGGTGACTGTTGGCGGCAATATAGCCAAGGCGGCCTATACGTTGGTCAAAACGGCTGCTGAAGAGTTAATGCAGAGCGGCACCTATGAGTTTGCCGCTGGAGCGTATTCGCAGCCTGAAATGCACCGTATTATCAAGGGCGAGTGACGTATATTTCGCGCTAATTCGGATAGCTGTGGGGCGCCTTTTCAAGCGCTTCGAGATTTCGATTTAACCGGTTTAGCAGCGCCGTTAGTTCAGCCTCATCCGTTTTATCAAGAGCGGGGCCCGGTTTTCGGGTTGCGGCAGAGTTTATGACGCCCCGGCGGCGTAGAACCTCTTTGCGCAGCGACAGCCCGATACCAATCTGTTGTTCATGTCTGACCATCGGTAAATAGGCGTCAAATAAATCTTCGGCGTCTTCTGCTTTTCCGGCGGCGTGCATTGCACAGACCTGGACCATCATTTCTGCAAAGGCAAAGCCGGTCATGGCGCCATCAACGCCTCGGTCGAGTTCTTGCGGAAGGTATAGGGCACCATTACCGACGAGGATGCTGACGCGGCGGCGATTACCGTTTTCTTCATCGGCGCGGAACTGAGTGATTTTACGCAGTCCCGGTGACTCTTCATGCTTGAGGATTTTTAGGCTGGATAGGTCGGCAAATAACTTGTTCAGCAGCTCTACCGATATATAGACGCCGGTGCTCGGTGGGTAATCCTGCAGCACGATGGGCGTATCACCAATGGTGCCACAGACATCGTGAAAATATTTTTCGATCTGGGTGTCTGTGCGGAGACCGGGCATTGGGGCGATCATGACACCTGCGGCACCGGCATCCATAACTTTGCCGCTAAAGGTCTCGATAGACCCAAGAGAGGGTGCGGAGACCCCGACAACAATCGGCACCCGTTCATCAACCCGTTTGAGAACACGCTGACAGAACGCCATGGATTCAACCGGTGTAAGTTTTTGGGCTTCGCCCATAACGCCCAAAATGGTCATGCCGGATACGCCGGACCCCAAATAATAATCGACCATCCGATCAGTGCTCTCGAGGTCGAGAACACCATTGGCTTCGAAAGGAGTCGCAGAAATGATAAAAACGCCCTTTGCGTTTTCGTCCAGAATTGGCGTTGCCATTGTATATCCTCAGTGGTCTTGGATGCTGCGTATGCTAGCCTCTAGTCTGCTGAAAGCCACTGCGTAAGGAAAGTCTTTCGTGCCTGAATTCGATCTGGTTATTCGTCATGCGGATGTTGCGACCGAAAGCGATCGGTTCTCGACCGATATCGGGATTTCGAACGGTAGAATCACGGCGCTGGAGCCCGGTCTTTCCGAAGGCGCGCAGGAGATCGACGTCAAAGATAGACTGGTTATGCCCGGTGGCGTCGATAGCCATTGCCACGTCGAACAGATTTCCTCCAACGGCATCTGGACAGCGGATGACTGGTTTACCGCGACACGGTCGGCGGCGTGCGGTGGTACGACAACGATAATCCCCTTTGCCTGTCAGCATCGTGGCCAGTCTTTGCGAGATGTCGTGAAGGCCTACCACGATTTGGCTGGGCCGAAGGCGGCGATCGATTATGCATTCCATTTGATTGTCTCAGACCCGACAGATCAGGTGTTGGGGCAGGAGCTGCCGGCACTGATCAAGGATGGCTATACTAGCTTCAAGATATATCTAACCTATGACGCGTTGATGCTGACTGATCGACAATTTCTTGACGTTCTAGCCGTCGCCCGGCGTGATGGCGCGATGGTCATGGTGCATGCCGAGAATAACGACATGATCAAATGGATGGCGGAACGGTTATTGCATGCGGGGCTCCGAGCGCCGAAGTTTCATGCGGTCGCGCGGCCAATGTTGGTGGAACGGGAAGCAACACACCGCAGTATCGCGCTCGCGGAGTTGGTGGATGTGCCCATACTAATTGTTCATGTGTCTGGTAGTGAAGCGATAGAGCAAATCCGTTGGGCACAAGATCGTGGTCTCAATGTTTATGGTGAAACTTGTCCGCAATATCTGTTCCTTACCGAAGATGATTTAGACAAGCCGGGTCAGGAGGGCGCAAAGCATATGTGCAGCCCACCACCGCGCGATAAGGCCAATCAGGAAGTCGTGTGGAAAGCCCTGGAAGCTGGGCTCTTTGAGGTATTTTCCTCAGATCACGCGCCGTATCGGTTTGATGATCCGGAAGGAAAATTTAAAGCTGGCAAGGACGCACATTTCAAACAGATTGCCAATGGCGTACCGGGACTGGAAGTTCGGCTGCCTTTGCTGTTCTCCGAAGGTGTTGGCAAGGGACGGATCACGCATCAACAGTTTGTTGCATTGACGGCGACCAATGCGGCTAAGCTTTATGGGTTGCACCCCAGAAAGGGAACGATCGCCGTGGGAGCTGATGCCGATATTACGGTTTGGGACCCGGACAAACAGGTGACCATCACCCAGTCTATTCTGCATGATGCAATGGATTACACACCGTATGATGGACAAGAGGTGACAGGCTGGCCGGTGACGACCATCTCCCGAGGCAACGTAGTCTGGGATGGTGACGAATTTCTCGGCGCAGCGGGTAAGGGTGAGTTCCTGCCCTGCGATACGCCCCCGGCTTTATCGGCAGAAAGACGCCCTGTCACAGCATTTGATCCAGTGACAGGCGTTCTGAGTTAAGTGCTTCGAATGTAACCGCCATCGACGCGGATCGAGCCACCGGTGACATAGCCGGCGCAATCACTCACCAGAAATGCAGCGACTTTCGAAAATTCATCGACGCTGCCATAGCGGCCCGCCGGGATTGTGGCATGCGAGGCTTTGACGACTTCCGCTACCGGCACACCCTGATTTTTCGAGGCATTGGCATCAATTGAATCGACCCGGTCAGTATGGATGCGACCGGGCATGATCGCATTGACGGTGACGCCGTCTTTGGCGACCTCGGTAGCAAGTGTCTTGGCCCAACCGATTAGTGAAGATCGTAGTGTGTTGGATATACCCAAACCGGGGATTGGCTGAACAGCTCCTGAGCTTGAAATGATGAGGATACGGCCCCAGCCGCGTTCCCGCATGCCCGGCAGAAAGGCATTGGCAATTTCCAGTTGGCTGAGGACCATTGGCCGGAATTGTTTTTCAACGACATCCAAATCGACATCTGCGATAGGTCCGGGCGGTGGGCCGCCACCATTATTGATAACAATATCGATACCACCGAAATCACTGGTGACATCAGCGATGAGGGTGGCAACCGCTGTGGCATCAGTAAGGTCAACTTGATAGGCTCGGATTGCGCGACCAGTACGGCTTGCGATATCTGTGGCCTGCGCCTTCATGGCATCACCATCGCGACCGCAGAGGGCGATGTCGGCACCTTCGGAGGCAAGTTGTTCAGCGATGCCCTGTCCCAAGCCACGTGAGGCACCAAGCACGAGGGCGCGTTTACCGGTTAATCCGAGATCCACAATATAGTCCTTTGGTTAGTTTAAAGTTCGTGCTGGCGTTTTTGTCGTGATTCAAAATCCATGACCGGCGGGTTGAGATATCGACGTACTGCCGATGGATCTACTGCATCGCTAGCGGCGACGGGGCGTTCTCCTTTGATGGTGACGCGTTCCATTAGGCGGCGCTTGGGATAGTAATCATGGATTGCGGAATGTTGCGCGCAGCGGTTGTCCCAGAACAGGACCATGTCCTGTTCCCAACGATGCCGGTACTGATACTCGTGGATGTAAGTTTTGCGGAATAGGAGATCGAGGATGGTATTGCTTTCATCCTCTTCCATACCTTTGATCTTGAGCGTGAATTGCGGGCTCACGAACAGTACTTTTTTGTCGGTCACAGGATGTACTGTCACGATCGGGTGGGTCGAGGGAGGATATTGATCTTCAAATTTGCGTAGCCGTTCAATCCCTTCTGGCGTTTCCGGAAAGAGCGTTTTGAAGGGCTTGAAATCATGCACCGCTTCGAGGCCAGACAGGAAACTCTGCATTTTGTCGGATAGTCCTTCATAGACAGCAGACATGCTGATGAAAGCAGTATCGCCGCCGACGTCGGGAATAATCTTGGAACAAAGCACGGTGCCCATTGGTGGGCATTCACGAAATGTTTCATCGGTGTGCCAGATATCGGTAGGTGGCGGTGGATTACCTTCCTTCTGATCATAAACAATAAGCTCCGGGGCATCTTCGGCGCTGCTTGAGAACGGATGTACCGTCAAATCTCCGTAATAGCGCGCGAAACGCTTAAGGTCTTCTGAAGAAATTTTTTGCTTGGGGAAAATCAGTAGCCCGTGCTCGGCATGTGCCTGACCGATGGCAGCGATTGTTGCGTCATCAAGGGGCTGTGTTAGATCTACACCGGTGATTTCTGCGCCGAGAAAGACACCTTTCTGCTTAAGTGAAATTGTTGAGGTTTCGTTCTTTAAAGCAATTGCTCCATCATCCATGATAATCTCCTTTAGCCTTTTTGAGCGGCTAAGCCTGCTTCTCGTAGTCCCGAAAGGGTAGCTCTTGGCGAAATTTGGTCCTGCTCAACGCGGATCTCGATCATCGCCGGACCACCAGACTCTAACGCTTTTTCGAAGGCCGGGGCAAACTCCTCCGTCCGTTTGACGACTTCACCGGTGAGCCCAAATGCCTTGCCGAGGGCGGCAAAATCTGGATTAATAAGATCGGTTCCGCTGACGCGGCCCGGATAGAATTTTTCCTGATGCATGCGGATCGTACCATAGGTGCTGTTATTGACGACGACAAAGACGATCCCGAGATTGTATTGGCGGGCTGTCGCGATCTCCTGTCCGCACATCAAAAAATCACCATCGCCACTGAACGAGACAACGATACGGTCAGGGTGCACTGTTTTGGCGGCTACTGCTGCGGGGACGCCATAGCCCATAGATCCACTTTGCGGTGCTAGCTCGGTCGGGTAGCTGCGATAGGGATAGAAGCGGTGTACCCAGTTCGAAAAATTGCCTGCGCCGTTGGCGATAATCGCATCATCCGGTAGGCGTTCACCAAGCCACTGAATGATGGAACCGAGATCGACGTCGCCTTTCATGTCTGGAATTGTGACGTTGCCGTCCTGGTCTGCTCGCGCGGCCCTAGTCAAGTTGGACCACGGAACGCTGTTTGGTGCCTTTAGTGCCTTAGCCGCGGCTGCAAAATTGGCCATGCCGGAATGGATTGCCAGTTCGGGTTCGTAAACCCTAGCAAGCTCATCAAGGCCCGCCGCAATATGTACGAGCGTTTGGCTAGGGCAGGGGATTGCGAACCGCTCATAGCCATCGGTTATGGTTTCGGTCATTTGCGCACCGACAACGATGAGTAAATCAGTTTCCTGAAGGCGTTTGGCGAGTGGCGGATTAATCCCCAGCCCAACATCACCGGCGTAGTTTGGATGCCGGTTATCGATTAGGTCCTGACGGCGAAAAGCGGCGCCAACCGGTAAATCAAAATTCTCCGCAAACTTAACGAAATCGTTGCAGGATTCTTGTGTCCAGCCGCTGCCCCCAAGAATGACGAAAGGACGTTGCGCCTGGTCAAGCATTTCTTTGAGCTGAACCATTGCCTCTGGCGGCGGGGCGGGATTGATCGGTTTATAGCGGACGGCATCATTGACCGAAGCCTTTTCCTTTTGCATGTCTTCCGGCAGGGCAATGACAACAGGGCCGGGGCGCCCCGATGTCGCGACATGGAAAGCGCGGCTCAAAACTTCTGGTATGCGGTTGGGATCATCGATCTGGGTGACCCATTTCGACAAAGGCGCGTACATTTCGCGAAAATTAACTTCCTGAAACGCTTCGCGGTCCATCATGGCGCGTCCGACTTGACCAACCAGAAGAATAACCGGCGACGAATCCTGATGCGCGGTGTGAATGCCGAGACTGGCATTCGTTGCCCCCGGGCCACGAGTGACAAAGCAGATCCCAGGTTTGCCTGTTAGCTTACCATAGGCCTCGGCCATATAGGCGGCTCCGCCTTCCTGGCGGCACACGACCAGTTTAATATCGTTCTGTACATCAAACAGCGCGTCCAGTGTGGCGAGATAGCTCTCACCGGGGACACAGAAGATCGTATCGGCGCCATGAATACGCAGCTGATCGACAAGAATCTGGCCACCAGTCCGTAGATTTGGGTTGTCGGTCATATTGTTATGAACTCATCGATAAAGATTGTGTAACGCTGAAGCTTGGGTTTCGTCGCATCTTCGGCGTTTACGTAGGATATCGAGCTTTTGCCCAGCAGTTCACGAGGCAGGATCATGACCCGTGAGAAATTACCGGACCGGTCAGCGGGCGCGTAGGCAAGTACCGGATCGGGGCCTGCCTCAAACCACGCTTCACCGGCATCGATATATGTCTTATGGCCTTGGGTTTCGACTAAAAATCCACCCTTGAGCAAGCAGCGAATGCCGGGACCTTGATGGGTATGGGTATAGGCGATACCGCTCGGTGGAATGTCCACTCGGTCGCAGCGAATGAGGTAATCATCGCCAGGGACTAGATCGACTTCGGCTTGGTAGAGCAGGGTACTGGAAACGCCATCGCCAGAGATGAGATTATCACTATCACTCGTTGTGTCCTGCACCAATTCATAACGCAGGATATGGGCGCCATCTGCGCCGGCCGAAACCGATGTTTCGTTGGCATTGTACCAGGCTGAATTCCTAGACAGGGTTGCGGCTGTTGTGGACTTGTTTTTAACAGTTGCCATACCGTCGCTGACATAGAGAACGCGATTTTGTGCCGAATAGCTTTGATCGGGTGTTTTTTTGGCGCCTAGTCGGTCGTCATAAAGACGTAACAGGTATTTTGCCATTTCAGGATTTAGCTGTCGGTGACCAGGGGGCAGGAATAAGAGATTTATTCTCCTGACGCAGGATCAAGGGTAGGATTTTAGGCAGGAATGCTTTCCACGCGGCGCTTTTACCTAATTCGGCGCGACGACGGTCTCTCTCAGCATAGGAGTCGTAACCCCACATATGAATGATCTGATTTTGTGGACCGAAATCGGTGTAATACCAGCCTACAAGGTTGCCCAGGATTGGCTCCTGAATAGCCAGTCCTTTGGCCTGATAGTTCTTCATATACACCGGCACTTTCCCGGGATGAAGGGTATAGATGCGTTCTTCAACAATCATAGAATTAGGTTTCCTATATCATAATTTAAAGACATCACATCACAGGGGAAGAGCTCCGGCAACTGCGTAGACTGCCAAAGTGAATGCAGTTAGGCCGCTGTCGTTGATCGACCTCCTCATTCAGGTATGATCCTGCCCAATACGGCAGAAAATAGAACAAAGATAGTTATGAAAAATCATACGGTTAGAACTTATTCCTCAAAAGAAAATTTAGCCCGCGAAGACGAGTTGGCCTGGAAACTTGGGGCGCTGGCGGTTGATCCAGTCCCGGTCGATGATGATGTCGCCGACATGATTATGAACCGGATCATCGATAACGCTTCTGTTGCTATTGCAGCTATCAATCGTTCACCCCCTGCTGCAGCGCGTGCGCAGGCATTGGCACATCCCCGCGATGGCGGTGCAACTGTATTTGGCGTCGCCAATAATCAGCAGTTTGATGCCGAGTGGGCGGCCTGGGCCAACGGCACAGCAGTTCGCGAGCTGGATTATCACGACACATTTTTGGCGGCCGATTATGCGCATCCCGGTGATAACATCCCTCCGTTATTGGCGGTCGCTCAGCAACTCGGAAAATCCGGTCAAGAATTGCTGAATGGTCTGGCGACCGGTTATGAAATTCAGATTAATCTCGTGCGGTCGATTTGCTTGCATGAACACAAAATCGATCATGTCGCGCATCTCGGCCCATCTGCCGCTGCGGGTATTGGCACAATGTTGGGATTGCCGGTCGAGACAATTTATCAAGCTGTACAGCAAGCGTTGCACGTAACGACATCGACGCGTCAATCTCGCAAAGGTGAGATTTCCAGCTGGAAGGCCTTTGCGCCGTCCCATGCTGGTAAGCTGGCGATTGAAGCGGTTGATCGCTGTATGCGCGGCGAGGGGGGGCCGTCTCCGATTTATGAAGGAGAAGACGGTGTCATTGCCTGGATTCTGTCGGGGCCGGAAGCTATCTATTCAGTGCCATTACCCGAAATTGGTGAGTCGAAACGCGCAATTCTCGACTCCTTCACCAAGGAGCATTCCGCGGAATATCAAAGTCAGGCGCTGATTGATCTGGCCTTTCGGATGAAAGAACAGATCAGTGATTTTGAAGCGATTGATCGTATCGTTATTCAGACCAGTCACCATACTCATTACGTAATTGGTACGGGCGCTGGCGATCCGCAGAAAATGAATCCAACAGCGAGCCGGGAAACGCTCGATCATTCGATCATGTATATCTTTGCGGTCGCTCTGCAGGATGGCGAATGGCACCATATTCGGTCTTATTTGCCTGAGCGGGCGGCACGCGAAGATACCGTGCGACTGTGGAACAAGATTGAAACTGCTGAAGACGCCGAGTGGACGACGCGGTATCACGAAACCGACCCCGATAAGTTAGCCTTTGGCGGGCGCGTCGAAATCACTTTGAAAGATGGCTCGGTTATCATGGATGAGTTGGCCGTTGCGAATGCTCATACGAATGGTGCACGGCCGTTTGCCCGGGAAAACTATATTCACAAGTTCCGGACTTTGACGGAAGGGCTGGTCTCCGTGATCGAGCAGGACCGTTTTCTTGATCTCGTTCAGCGCTTGCCGGAATTGACCGCTGAAGAAGTCCGGCAAATCAATGTTGTGCTGGATGTAGCTACTCTTGAGTCAGCAGCCCGCGATACAAAAGGAATATTCTGATGTTATTTGCAACTAAATCAGCCGCTGAAAAACGATCGGGTTTCCGTGCTGGGTTGAACTCGGGAAAAATCCTCAAGTTTCCCGGCGCTCATGCCCCTTTGGTTTCGATGGAAATTGAGCGGCAAGGTTTCGATGGCGTTTATATCTCGGGCGCTGCGCTCTCCGCTGACCTCGGCCTACCTGATATCGGTCTTACGACATTGTCTGAGGTTACCCAGCGTGGTCGTCAAATTTCTCGCGTGACGTCGCTACCGGCTATTATTGATATCGATACTGGATTTGGCGAACCAATGAGTGCTGCCCGCACGGTGCAGGAGCTCGAAGAACTCGGCATCGCCGGGTGCCATTTGGAAGATCAGGAAAACCCTAAGCGCTGCGGCCATCTCGATAACAAATCACTGGTCAGTTTGGATGAAATGGCGCGGAAGATCATGGCGGCATCGGATGCCAAAACCGACCCCAACTTTGTGCTTTTTGCACGAACTGATGCGCGGGCATCGGAAGGAATGGATGCGGCGATTGATCGGGCGAAGGCTTATGTCGACGCGGGCGCGGACGCTATCTTCCCGGAGGCTATGGAAGGGGAGAAGGAATTCGAAATATTCCGCAAGGCGATCGACGTGCCAATGATGGCAAATATGACAGAGTTCGGAAAATCACCGTTGTTGTCAGCCCAACAACTCGAGAACCTCGGTTATAATCTTGTGATCTATCCGGTAACCACGATGCGGCTCGCAATGGGCGCGGTACGTGATGGCCTGGCGGAAATTGCCGAGACCGGCACTCAAAATGGTTTGATCGATAAGATGCATAGCCGGAAAGAACTGTACGAACTTATCCGCTATCAGGATTACAATAATTATGACCAGTCGGTCTTTAACTTCAAAGTGCGCGAAGAGGGATAAGCGAGATGGCAAAAGAACCACGGATTTATAAAGGTCTTGATGGGGTTGTCGTCGACGAAACGGCGATCTCAAAGGTTATGCCTGAAACCAACTCGCTGACCTATCGTGGCTATGCTGTGCAGGACCTCTGTGAGTATTGTTGCTTTGAAGAGGTGGCGTATCTGTTGTGGCATGGCCAGCTCCCGACCCGGACACAGTTGCGGACGTTCAAGAAGGACGAACGCAGCCGCCGCAAAATTTCCCGGGATCATCTGGCCGTAATTCAAAAGTTTCCAAAACGCGCCCATCCGATGGATACTATTCGGACCTCGGTTAGCTATCTCGGTACGACAGAGATTGCCTGGGGCGGAGAACCCGTCGAAGCTGATATGGAACGGTCGATGAATTTGTTGGCAAAAATACCAACAATGATCGCGACCGACTATCGTTTGCGGAAGGGCAAGCGTCGTATTGCGCCACGTACCGATCTTTCTTTCTCCGAAAACTTTTTGAATATGTGCTTTGGCGAAGTCCCGCCGAAGCAGGTGGTGAAGGCATTTGATATTTCACTGATCCTGTATGCCGAGCACAGCTTTAATGCGTCGACCTTTGCCACGCGTGTTGTGACGTCGACGATGTCAGATGTTTATAGCGCCGTAACAGCGGGCATCGGTGCCCTCAAAGGCCCACTCCATGGTGGTGCTAATGAAGCCGTCATGAATATGCTGCTGGAAATTGGCCATCCGGATAAAGCCGAATCCTGGCTGCGCGATGCTTTCGCCAATAAACGCGTCGTGATGGGATTTGGACATCGGGTCTACAAATGGGGTGATAGCCGGGTGCCGACGATGCGGGGCTGCCTTGAAGGTCTCGCGCGCTGGAAAAATGATCGTAAATGGATCGAGATTGAAGATGTTCTTGAGGACATCATGGTCAAGGAAAAGAAAATTCACCCCAATCTCGATTATCCGGCGGGCCCGGCCTATTACATGATGGGTTTCGACATTGATATGTACACGCCAATCTTCGTGATGAGCCGGATTATCGGCTGGACGGCGCATTACATGGAACAGAATGCGGCGAACCGTTTAATCCGCCCGCTTTCCGCCTATACCGGCGTTAAACAAAGGCGGGTAAAGCCGATTGCCCATCGCTGACCTTCAACGCTTGCCACCCAGCCCTAATTATCGGGCTTTAGCGGGACCGCACTGGAAGCTTATTCTGCGGCCCTAGTTTGATACTGTGGCGTTGGGATTTGTTGCCAAGTGTTTCTGATCGCTGTCGCGGGCATGGTCCGCTGTTTCAATTTCAGACGGATCGGGCGAGAGGTTTGCAGATGACCTTGCTTTTCCGGGATTGAACCTTTCGCATTATGCGGAGGCCTTAGGCAAAATATCGCAATCCCATCGTGCGTTTCGTCAAATTTGTGATGATTGGGAAAACGCTTTTTCGCCAAAGAAAACTCTTCTTCGGGGCAGCGTTCGGCCATGAGTCCTAAAAAGGTGGATATGCTCCTTGGCTCTGCTGATCGGGTGACGCCGTTTTTTGGATGGAATTGCGCTGGCGAAGCGTTGGAAAGTGCCCGACACAAATCTGTTTATCTGCAAACAGGGCCATTTTTGCGGCGCGTTGGGCCTGTCGCATGATGCGGCGCCATTGCAACGGTTCGCTGATCTGCTTTTGCAGACTTAAGGGGAATTGCTTTCAGGCGGAACCTGTTTCCGGAGCATCGCTTCACGGCGCACAATATAGCCGCAGGAGGCTAGAACGACGGCACCGCCAGAAATCGCCCAGGCATCCGGTACTTCACCGAAGAAAACAAAGCCAATGCCAACGGCAATTATGATCCGCATGTAGTCCAGTGGCGCGATAATCGTCATTTCCCCTGCGGCATAGGCGCGGGTCAGACAATATTGCCCGGTTGAGCCGACAAAACCGAGGGCAAGTAACCAAAGCCATTCCTCGCCTGCTGGCATCCTAAAATCTAGAGCCGCTGGGATCGCCAGGATGATGAAGCCCCAGAATAGAAAATAGAAAACGATCCGATTTGACGGTTCGGTTTTTGTCAGATTCTTCATTGTGGTTAGGGCACAGGTCGCGAGGATCGCGGCCAGCAGAGCGACCAGTGCCGCCGGTTCAATGCCGGTTTGCGGCTGGACAACCATAAGGATGCCGCAAAAACCAATGATCGTTGCCAGGGCGCGGCGGAACCGGATGCGTTCGCCGAGAAACAGCGCTGCCATGATGATCGACCAGAGAGGGATCGTGAAGGTCAGCACTGTCGCGTCAGCCAGGAGCATATGGTGAACGGCGTAAATGCCCGCGAGCAAAGAAGTCGCGCCAAAAAATGCGCGCCAGAAATGGGCAAATGGCCGTTCAGTTTTCAAAACGCCAATGCCGTTGATGGCTACCCAGGGAAGCATAAACATCAGACTCGTGAAAAATCTGAACATGCCGACTTCAGCGATGGGCAGGGTTTGCATGAGAACTTTGGCAATCCCGAACATGCCGGTCAGCAGGGAAACGGCAACCAACATCCACAAGACACCGAGGACATTTGAACTTATGCCGGTGCGGCGGGCCGCATTTTCGGATTCATTTGACAAGAATTTGGGCCTGCGAGGGAGGAAAATGCATGATCCTGAGTATGACGGTCATACCGTAAGGCGGCTAGGCTGGAAACCGATAAACCCATCACCCTGTTCGAGCCTGATACATCCTGCTTAAATGGCGTTCGACGGCATTTGCCGAATTACGGAGACAGGAATGATTTACGAAGAGCGCATATATACAATCAAGCCCGGCACAATGCCTGAATATATGAAAAATTACGAAGAGCTGGGTCTACCGGTCCAAAAAGAAGTTCTCGGGACACTGGTTGGCTTTTGGCACACGGATGTCGGTGGTCTGAACAAGGTCGTGCATATTTGGGGTTATGACTCACTGGACGATCGGCTGGAAAAGCGCGCTATTCTTTCTGCACACCCAGACTGGCCTGCCTATCTGGATGTTGCCTTGCCGCTGATCGTTGAACAGGAAAACCGTGTGCTTATTCCTGCCAGTTTTTCTCCGGCGAATTAGGTAATTTGATATGGCTCGGCTTGAAAATGATGTTGCGATTGTAACCGGTTCGGCGCGGGGTATTGGTGCGGCCTATGCCAAAGCGTTAGCAGCTGAAGGTGCCAAGGTCGTTGTAGCCGATATCCTAGACCCTGGTTCTACTGTTGAAGAGATTAAAGCGGCAGATGGCACCGCTATCAGCATTGTTTGCGACGTTACTGACAATGCAGCAATCGATGCCATGATATCGCAGACGGTTTCCGAGTTTGGAAAGATCGATGCGCTGGTCAATAACGCGGCGTTGTTTGCAGAAATCTCTCATAAAAAGTTCGAAGATATTCCCGATGGCGAATGGGCCAGGGTGATGCAGGTGAATATCGAGGGTGTCTGGCGCGTATCAAAAGCTGTCGTGCCGCATATGCGGGTGCGGCAATATGGCAAGATCGTCAATGTCGCGTCGACCACCGCACTCAAAGGGACCCCGATGATGCTGCATTACGTGTCATCAAAAGGCGCCATTCTGGCGATGACGAAAGCGATGGCGCGGGAAGTTGGCGAAGATAATATATGCGTCAACGCGATTGCGCCGGGGCTGGTAGTCAGTGACGGGCTCGTGGAAGGCGGCAATTGGAGCGACGAGTGGTTCGATAACAATACCAACAGTCGTGCCATCAAACGGCGGGCGATGCCGGAAGATATGGTCGGGACGATCGTTTTCCTCTCGTCGCGTGAGGCAAATTTTATTACCGGCCAAACTATGGTGGTTGATGGCGGGTCGATACCGCATTAATTGACTTTTCGCTATCCACCGCCAAATTCACATGCGAATCTTTGTGCAGAACTAACAGGAGAAAACCAATGGCCGATGATCCAGTTACGGTCGAGATATTCACCGACTATGTGTGACCATGGTGTTTTCTCAGTACCGTGCGTATTGAAAAGTTAAAACAGAATTTCAACGTCGATATCAAGTTGGTGCATTTCCCGCTGCATCCCGATACTCCGCTAGAAGGCCGTTCGATGGCGGATCTCTATGCCGGGCGGGGCACTGATCCCGACGAGATGTATCGTCAGATGAAAGAACGGATGGAAGCGGAAGGCCTGCCCTACGGCAAACGCACCCATACTTATAACAGCCGCAAGGCACAGGAGCTTGGCAAGTGGGTCGATACGCAAGATAACGGCGACGCGCTGCACGATGCGCTGTACCGGGCTTATTTCGTCGACACCAAGAATATTGGCGATATCGATGTTCTGGTCGAAATCGCCGATGCAAATGGTTTCGATGGGGCGGAAGTTCGTCAGATTCTCGAAGACGGCAAGTTTAGTGCCGCTGTTGATGAGGATTGGGCCAAGTCACGCGCTTATGGTGTGACCGGTGTTCCGACCTATGTCGCGGGTGGTTTTGGCGTGGTTGGTGCGCAACCATATGAAGCGCTTGAACAGCTTATGAGTGAAGTTGGAGCTGTTAAAGTTGGTTAGCTAGGTTGGTTCTGTTGAATTTCAGAGTGGACATATAATTCCGAGGTTAAATTTCCAGAGTTTGAGGCGGTGGCCTCATGCTCTGGTTTATTTGTCTAATGTAGACCTTCTACGATAACCGTTATTAAGAAATAGTTTTTGCTGAGTATCTTAAAGCGTGCGTTCAAAGATCTCTTACGGTACGACGCACTACCCGAAACGGCCGTAATCCGAGAAAAAATTGAAGCGAATAGAGAAGTTGATCAGCCATTTTGTCCGTCTTCTGAAGGCGATCTTATTTATTCTCTTATCGTCTGCCGTCAGCGGCTATGGAACAAAATAGTGAGATTGTATACGGGAGGATTTCTGGTTCATCGTAGTGACCGAAGGGAACGAAGATGAGACAGAAATCGCAGACACGACAGACGGGTGTCGCCAAGGCGATCAAGGACATTCGCCGGACTACCCGCAAGCAGTATGTAACAGTATCTCCGGACAAAATTACCTCCGGCTCACCTTCAGTTTTTGCGCTACTTGGAACTTTATCATATTGAGAAGGATTATCTTCTCGTGCATGCCGGTGTTGCTCCGGGAGTGCCGATTGAAGGTCAAGGGGCCGAAGACTTTCTTTGGATCCGCGAAGAGTTTTTGCGATCAAAAGCCCATCATGGGCATTGTATTGTCCATGTCCATTCAATCGTTGATATGCCGGAGTTCCTCCTAAATCGGATCGCTATTGGTACCGGTGCCTATTATATTGGCCGGTTAACATGCCTGATGCTTGAAGGGGATGAGCGCCGGTTTATGCAGACCTTATCTCGGAATTTAGTATCGTGCTGCGTGTTCGACATCAGGGTTTTCTGGATCATTACACAATCTGAAGAGGCGTGATTACTGGAAGAGCCTGACGATCTTTTGGATGCGGCAGATGAGCTCGCTAATCTGATTTCACCCACCCTTGCCGCATATGTGTTGAGTAGCGTAGAGGACCAGAAGGATGAGCCTGTTATAGAGACATCTCGGGTTTCCAAAAACGGGCTGCTTGCTAAATTTTCTCTGTCACAGCAGCTCATTGAGCGGAAGTTTTGGCGGGTTCAGGAATTGATGTCATGTTTCTGAAGGGGTTTGCAAACGGGAACAGTTTTTATCCCGACCCAGTTTTGCGGCAGCAAGGAGATCTCGATTTTCTGATCCGGAAACAGGATTTACAGGCCGTGATAGAGTTTCTGGCTCCTTATGGGTTTGGGTTTCGGGCCGCGCCCCTAAGTCGTTGGGGTACAATTTATGACGCAGGTTTTGTGCCCGGCATGACCTCTGATGGCAGCTGTGACCTCGATATTCACGTCCATCCTGATTATTATCCCGCCCATTGCTCGCTGACGACCGAACGACTGTTTGCTGAATCAATGCTCGTTGGTGCGGGTAGTTTTACCGTGCGGGTTCCGTCGCACGAGCACGCTTTACTTTTATGCGTGACGAATATTGCGAAGGACAAGTTTAATGTGTTTAGCATTCGCAAAGTCATCGACGCGATGGTGCTTATACGGGCAACGCCGAATCTCGACTGTGAAAAAATTATAGAGCTCGCCTCGGAAGGAAGTTTTCTCATGCCAACGCGAGTTTTCTGCTCCCTTCTGCTCGCTCTGGGATTTTATCAGAACACGATTCCGGACATATTGCTGAAGCCTGCACCGCGCTGGTGGAAAAAATCATTCCAGACCGTTGTTCGGAGGTTTCGGCGTCTGTTCCCGGGTGACCCCTCTTTGTTGCCGATTTTATGGCGGGAATGGGCGCTATGCGCAGAGCCGGCTGTTGCATTGTACAATTTGAAGTTACG
>CAJJCG010000032.1 GCA_905182615.1 Alphaproteobacteria bacterium UBA2964
AGGATCAGACCCGCTAAGCTGAAACGGCTGACCCACCACGGTCATTTCGCCGCGTTTGGGATGCTCAAAACTACGCGCTATGCCCAGATGTTTGACCTGTGGGTCAGCAAAAGTTTCATCGACTTTATAAATCGGGCCGCAAGGCACGCCCTTTTCGTTCAACTGATCAACCCAGTCGACACTGGTTTTTGTGACCGTGTATTTAGCAAGATCATCATTGAGCTGATCGCGATGAGCCAATCGGTCCGCTGCCGTTTTATAATCGGAGTTGTCGAACAAAACCTGCGCACCCAGCCCATCACAAAGCCGAGACCACATCTGCTGACCACCGGCGGCGATATTGATATAGCCATCTTCGGTTTTGAAAACGCCTGTCGGTGTGGATTTTGGATGGTTGTTACCTGCCTGTTCCGGCACATCATCTTCAATCAAATAACGAGCCATCTGGAAATCCATTAAGGCAATTTGTGATTCCAGGAGTGATGTATGAACCCACTGTCCCTTTCCGGTTTCTTCACGCTGCAACAAGGCAATCAATATCGCTGTCGCGCAGTTCATTCCACACGTTAGATCGGAAATGGCCGTGCCAGCCCTGACCGGACCTTGACCCGGAAGGCCCGTGACCGACATGAATCCACCCATACCCTGAGCAATCTGATCGACACCGGGACGCCCGGCATAAGGACCATCCTGACCAAACCCCGATATGCTGCCGAGAATGATCCCGGGGTTAATGGCTTTCAGCGCCTCATAACCGATCCCCAGCCGGTGTTTGACATCGGGCCGGTAATTCTCGACCACCACATCGGCATCCTCGACCATCTTGTAAAAGATTTCTTTACCATCAGCCTCTTTGAGATTGAGGGTCATTGATCGCTTATTGCGATGTAGATTCTGAAAATCGGCAGAGTCCCGACTGCCGGTATAACCGTCATCCTGGCCAGGCTTAGGCGGCATCTCAATCTTGATAACGTCAGCGCCCCAATCAGCCAAAACCTTCACACAGGTAGGCCCAGAGCGCACCCGGGTGAGATCCAAAACCTTGAAGCGGGCAAGCGGCAATGAACTATTAGCCATTTTCATATTCCTTCATGGAAGCTCAAAAAATTCTATCGGACGGCAGGATACATGACATCCACCACAGCTGAAAGCGGCAGGCGTTGACCTACGAAGTGAGGTGCGAGCTACCATTAGCGCCTCTGTTCCACCCACCGAAACAGTGCTAAGTCACTGAAATGGAAGCTCCTCTACCACAACACCGCTTCATATTCATAACACTGGTCGCGATAACCTTTATTTCGCCACTGGCGAACCACATGTTTATTCCAGCGATGCCTCTGGTGAAGGAAGAGTTCCAGATCGGCGACAACCTCGCCTTTGCAACTTTATCGCTAACCATGATGACCATGGCGGTCACTAGCATCATCTATGGTGGCATCTCTGATGAATGGGGACGTAAGAGGGTGCTTTTAAGCGGCCTCGCCCTTTACACAATGGGCGCAGAACTTTGCTGGTTTGCCCAAAACATCGAAATGCTTCTCGGTGGCCGTATGTTACAAGGCGCTGGCGCGGGGTGTGGCATCGTTTTAGCCCGAGCCATTGCCCGCGATGTCTATGGCATGGAAAAAATTTCCTCAGTCATCGCCAACCTGACAGCAGCCTATGTTCTGGGACCACTATTGGCGCCAACCATTGGGGCCTACCTCGTTGGCTGGGAAGGTTGGCGGTTCCTGTTTATTCCGATTTCAATCATCGGTCTGATACTCATCGGAATTGTTTATTTCGGTCTACCGGAGACCCATGTGGCGGTTCGTGAGAAACCGCCATTCTCCGTAATTGTGCGTAATATCTTCAAAAACTATTTTCAACTCCTGAAAGTACCGCGTTTTGCAGCCTATGCTCTTACGCCCGGTTGCCTTTCAGGAGTGTTTTTTGCCAATGCGACAGCTTCGGCCATTTTGGCCAAGGAAACGCTGGGGATGTCTACCGAAGATTTTGGCCTTTGGTTCCTTTGGATGCCGGCGGGTTTTATGCTCGGCAATCTGATTTCTGGACAGATCGGCAACCGGTTGTCGATCGGTTTAATGACAATCGGTGGGGCCAGTCTTTGCCTAATGATCGTTGGCATCCAATGGATCTGGCATGCCGCCGCAGGGCTATCAATTGTCGGCATTATAATCCCGGGTGCCGCGCTCGGTATCGCCCAAGGCATTTGCATGCCCTACGCCCAGACCGGCGCCTTGCGCGTTAACCCGGCCCTCGCCGGAACCGCGTCAGGGGCCGTTGTCTTCAGCCAATTGTTTTTTGCAGGTGCAGCGGAGCAATCCGTTGGCTTCCTCTTCGATGGCACCCTTATACCCGTCATGTACGTCATGTTCGGATTTTCGATTGTCGCTCTGTCGGCCGCGATATTTGCGGAAATATCAAAAACGCGCACCGCACTCGACGACTAGTGAACCTATACAGGCAGCGGGACATCCAGAGGCGCGTTGAGTTCCACCCCTTCGAGCTCCACACCACTAATGACTTTTTGATATTCCGGCATCAGCGACCGCCCCAGATCGTCACGAAGCCAAAGCCGCAACAAATGGCGGCGTTTTTCGGGCGCCGGCCAGTCTTCAAAACCACGGCGCGAATGCAACATGACGTGGTTGTGCAGAATTTGAATGTCGCCCTCACGGAATTCCATGTCGAAGGACAGGCTTTCTACGGTCGCCTTGAAGTAATCAAGCGCTTCATGCTGTTTTTCCGTGTAGTCCGGCACGCCTTCCAGGCCCTGTGATTTGTAAATCTGAGTGCTCACCCCTCGGACACAGATATAGCCATCATCGAAACTGAAAACTGGCATCAGGTAATACGGCCCCAGCCCGGGCGGAATTTCACCGATACGCGACCAGTAGAAATCTTTACAGAGTTCCTTAACCAGGTCAGGACGTTCGGCGAGCATCTTGTTGTAGAGAGACACCGAGCTCGCAATTCGGCTTTCACCACCAGCCTTAGACGTTTGCAGACAAAGCAATGCGACGTAATCACAACGATCAGCATGGAAACCCATCTGGGCGTTGGATAAATAGCCTCGTGTATTCTTATCCGAATAATCACCGCCGACATCTTTCACATGGCCCAATAAGTGCCCCTGTCCGTTCTGCGAAACCGCCCGCCCGAGATGCGCGCCAATGCCCCAGAATGCAATCGCTGATTGCTCTCTTGTCATGTCCGCCACCGGCACACCTCGGATCAGGACAAACCCTCTTCCGTTGAGAAATTCGTCACGAACGCCTGCGAGATCGTCGGCAAAGCCTGCCAATTGGAAATCGTCTTTTCGGATATTCTTGATATCCAGTCCCCTTTTCTCGATACCATCGACAGCGGCAACAATCTGATCGCACTCATTTCCAGAGAGCTCGTATATCCAGTCATCCTTCGCGGCAAGTTCATCGGGCATCCAAGCAGCCGGGTCGATAGCCAGTTGCATCGGAACAGCAGGTTGACGGTCACGGTTAGTGCGTGGCGCATAGGGCATCAGGCAGCCTCCTCGGCATCCAGTGGGGCGCGGGGAACATAACCACCCAACACAACGCCTTTTAGGTTTCGTCTTACAATATCGGGCAAAGGTCGCAAATCCTCGTTCTCAATCCACAATCGATATAGATGACGCTTTCGATCTGGTTCTGCCCAATCCTCATAGGGCCGCCGCGAATGCAAAGTGACATGGCTGTTCAGGAT
>CAJJCG010000033.1 GCA_905182615.1 Alphaproteobacteria bacterium UBA2964
CCCAGTCCACAAATACCGCCACCAATTATTGCTATCATCGCAGCAAAAGCTCCAAATTCTCTGGAAGCCATCTTGTAAAACGCTGGGAGAAACCCTGCGTGACGGCTCCCTACGCTGGTTCCAACCAGTTCAGGTTCGATGGGTGTTCTCTCAGTCCTGACGGACACCCCAGGTCACTTTCTAAACGTGATCCTCTGCCCTAAAACTGTCAAGATTAATTCTAGGCCTCTCGACAATAAAATTTATGCACAAAAAAACGGCGAGAGTTTCCCCCCGCCGCTAATGTCTTGAACGGCAAACTGCCTATTTTTTGCAGGGCAGCGCCGGATATGAATCCAGTAGATCCCATTTCTTGTTCTTCATGGTCATGATGTAACCCGGTAGCTGTGCATCACCATTCTTTTCAAAGCAAACTTTGCCTTCAACCAAATCGTAGGTAATTGTGCCCAACACATCTCGAATTGCGGTGCGTTCAGCCTTAATCTTGTTAGAATCACCCGTTACCTTGGCGACCTCCATCGCTTTCTTAAAGACATAGACAATGTCATAGGCCGCGGCATCAACATGATGTGGCCAATGCTTTTTAATGCCTTGTTTTGCCGCCGCCGCGACGAATTTCTTCGTGAAGTCCCGAGTCCTTGCATTCAAATTATAGTAGAAGGGCGATGCGAAAACAGAATCGTCACCCTGGAGACCCATACCATTTACGATTTCAGGGTCGGCCCAGATCTGTGCCCCGATGATCGGCACATTGATCTTCTGACGGCGCATTTCCTTCAAGACCCGAATGGCGATCGGTGTAATACCGGCGAGACCGACATAATCGAGATTCTTGCCTTTGAGCTGAGATACTTGTGGCGAAACATCGAAGGCCTTGGTCGCAAAACCAATCGGACCGGTGATCTTAACTTTTTCCTTGGTCAGGATTGGCTTCATGATGTAGAGGCCAACCGCCTTAGAGACGACGTCATCCGTGCCATACATGATGGCAACCGAACTCTTCATTGAGCCGCGCTTTTTCATGGTTTTGACAACGCGCGAGAATTGCAGGTACTCACTCTCTGTCAGCCGGTAGGCGTAAGAGAACTTATCCGCCAGCTTCGGAGCCGAAGAAGCATTCGGGATTTGGACAATCTTTTCGCGTTCACCGGCGGCGAAAGCAACACGGGCCTCACTGGAGGAGAACGGTCCAATAACACCAAGGGCTTTATCGTCACGGGCGAACTTGCGCACGGCGACCACGGCTTGCTTGGGATCACCTGCGGTGTCGAATTTAACGATGCGAAGTTTCTTACCGTTGATTCCGCCCGCGGCATTAATTTCCGCAACAGCGATATCAACCGCAACTTCAGTCGTCTTATTAATGGTTGAATAGAGCCCAGTTTTGCCAAAGCTAAGACCGAGAACAATTTCATCGGCTGCCTGTACCGGTGCCGCAAATGCAACACCCGCCAGCACGGCAGCGGTAATGCCTAATTTAAATCGCATAATCCAACTATCTCCCTGTTAATGAATAAAACGGTAGCGTAGCAACACCTTTAGTCAATCATTCTCAGTGAGTCCCGAGATAAGCCTCGCCAAGACGACTGTCTTCCTGAAGTGTCTTGGCATCGCCCAACAACACGACATCGCCGAGCTCCAACACGTAACCACGATCTGCACTTTGCAATGCCATGTGGGTATTCTGTTCAATCAACAGAATCGTCAGACCGCCGTCATTGAGCTCTTCAATCAGCGTAAATAACTGTTTGACCAAAATTGGGCTCAGCCCCAGAGACGGCTCGTCCAGCATCATCAGACGCGGTTTAGCGAGCATCGCCCGGCTAATCGCCAGCATCTGCTGTTCACCGCCCGAGAGAACCGAAGCCGGCATGTCACGCCGGGCCGCCAGATTTGGAAACCGGTCATAGATCTCATCGATCTCAGCGCCGACATCGTCTTTCCGGCAATAGGCCCCCATCTGCATATTCTCATGAACCGTCATACTAACGAAAATCTGGCGGCCTTCAGGGACCAACACCAACCCGGCATTCACCCGACGCGGTGCCGACCAACCGCTGATATCAACGCCATCAAACAACACAGTGCCAGTTGATTTCTCGCTGCCCTGAATGGCCTTGAGCAACGAGCTTTTCCCGGCCCCGTTGGCGCCGAGAACAGTCACGATCTCGCGCTCGTCCATCGTCAGATCAACAGATTTCACGGCATGGTTACGGCCATAGCGAACATCGATGCCCTGAACATCAAGAAGCATTTTCTGCCTCCGCCATATTATCATCGGTGCCGAGATAGGCTTCGAGCACTGCCGGGTCCTTATGGACTTCGTCTGGCGTGCCCTCAAAAATCTTGCGGCCGAAGTTCAGCACCACAATGTAATCGCAAAGATCGCGGACAAACTGCATATCATGTTCGACAACCAGAATAGTGACACCTTGACCTGACACCCTTTCCAGCAATTCCTGCAGCTGGTTAGTCTCGGTCTTGTTCAGACCCGCCGCCGGTTCATCGAGGAGCAATAGTTTAGGGTCGGAGACCATTGCGCGAACGACTTCAATTCGTTTCTGCACGCCGTAGGGTAAATTGGAGACGACCTCGCCCGGATAGGTACCAACCCCGGCGTTTTCAAGCGCTTCCTCGGCCGCCTGGCGCCAACGGTTGCGCGGCAGCATGCCAAGCGGAAACAACAAATCCCCAAGTTTGCGAGCGCGCGCATGCTGTCCCAGCATAACGTTCTCGACCGTGCTCAAATGCGGCATCAGTCGGATGTTTTGAAAACTGCGCGACATACCGACCGTCACACGGTCCTGCGGCGGCACCTGTGTAATATCCTGACCATCAACTGTGATCGTCCCCGCATCAATTGAGTACACCCCGGTCAGCAAATTAAAGATCGTTGTCTTGCCCGCTCCGTTCGGACCGATCAACGCGGTCCGGCTACTACGGCGCACCTTAAACGACACATCATCAATGACCTTGAGCCCGCCAAAGCTCTTATGCATGCCCGCGATTTCAAGCAGATGTTCAGTCATGAGCCACCTGTCATGTCATCAGCGACCGGCTTTTTGCGCCGAAACAACCCGCCGCCAAGCCTGTCCTGCAGGGTACGGGTCATAACGCCTTCTGGTCGGAAGACCATCAACAGTACAATAAACACGCCGAACAGGATGAAGCGGCCTTCGGCCAACCATTTGAGTCCGGCTGATTCTGCGATCTCGCGCAATGCTTCCGGCACGATCGCAAAGAATGTCGCCCCGATAAGCGGCCCCCAGGCGGTCTGCGTTCCGCCCATCAACACATAAAGAAGGATGTAGATGCTCAGCAGGACGTTAAAGGTCTGCGCTTCGATATAATTGTAATGATGTCCGTAGAGCGAGCCGCCGAGGCTCATCAGCATGGCACCAACCGTAAAGGCTACCACCTTAGACGTCCGCACGTTGACGCCAAACAAAGTCGCGACGCTTTCATCATCATGGATTGACCGCAGCGATAGCCCGAGCCGCGTTGACATGAAGTAAAAGCTGAACAGAATCACCGCAATGGTTACCGGCACGATCACCGTGACGTCAGCATGGTCATCGACCGGGAATCCGGCGGCGCCGCCGACAAATTCCAGATTGATCGCGACCCCGGAAACCACCTCGGCAAAGGCAAAGGTCGCCAGCACCATATAGACGCCCCGGGTTCGCAAGATTGGAAACGAAATCGCAAAGGCGATGATGCCGGTAAAGATCATCGCGAGGGGAATGCTAAGCCAGATGGGCAGTTCTGCTCCGGTGCTGGCATTGAACCAGGCACTGGCATAGGCGCCGAGGGTAATGAAGCCGGCAGCGCCGAGGTTAAGCTGACCGGAGGCGGCAGGCAGAAAAATGCCATAGGCATAGACAATGCTCAGGCAAAGGATAATCAGCTGAGATTCAAGATAACCGCTCATCAGAATTTACCCTTGCCGATCAGCGTATGACCGAACAGACCCGTCGGCTTAAAGACCAGCAGCACGAGGAGCAATCCCCAGATCGGCAGTTTGGCAAAATCAGCGCCAACGATATAAATCGACATCACTTCGAGCATGCCAATAAACAGTCCGCCAATGATCGCCCCCCAGACATTGCCGAGCCCGCCAAGCACCATACCGGCAATAGCGACTGTGGCGACAGTATCGCCAACATAGGCATCAACCGTGGCGTAGTTGATCGTGAACAGAATTCCGGAAACCGCGCATAGCAGGCCGGTAATGACGTAGACAACCGGAACAATTCGTCCGACCTCAACACCCATCAAAATTGCGGTGTCAGGGCGTTCAGCAATCGCGCGTAAAGCGCGGCCAAGCTTGGTAGCCTTGAGCATCACACTCAGCATCACGACGACGATCAGCGACAGGACCAGGCTCACAATCTGCGGCACACTGAATATTATCGTATCGATGCTGAACGTGCCCTGGCCAAACGGTGACGTGGCCGTCAACGGATCAGAGCCCCAGGTACTAACCACCAGATGCTCGAAAATAATCAGAAAACCAAGCGAGCTCACGAGCGGCAAAGCATGTTCGGTCGCATCGCCATATTTCGCCTTCATATAGCGATAGGTGAACCGCTCAATCACCAGAGATACCAAGGCGATAACGACGAGCGCAACAATAATGCCAGCGACCCAACGATATTCTGTGCCAAAGATCGACAGAATGAGGTCATTGCCGAACGGCAGGTGCCCCATCATCGTCGCATACATCAGAACCGCGGCGAACATGAACAAGGCCGGGATGGTGAAGTTAAGGAAGTTTAACATGCCGATGATCAGGGTGAATGCCACCGCAACCATCACATAGACGCCACCGAGCATCAGCCCATTGACGAGTTGCTGAATTACCAACATGGCTGATCAGCCCTGCGTCGGAATGTGGGACTCATGATTTTCGAGATACCAATCGGCAATCTCTTCACGGGTGGCCCACCAGACATCATCGAAACTCTTGGCATAGGCCAGGAATTCACGAATGGCCCGGATGCGGAACGGATGACCCGAAACATGCGGATGCAGGCCAACACTCATCAACTTGCCAGTGCTAGCACTCTCCAGATAGAGCTGGTCGAACTGCTCCTTGAGCATTTCCAGCGTCTGAGTGGTGGTAAAATTACGCCGCAAGAAGAATCCGAAATCATTGACCTCGATAGAATAGGGAATGGCAACAATCGGACCACTCCCCGTCTTCATTAAGTAAGGCTGTTCATCATTCATATAGTCACAGATGAACTTCATACCTTTTTTCGCAAGGATTTCTGGCGTGTTCGGCGTACTACGCAATGACGACGACAACCAGCCCGGTGACTTGCGGCCGACAACGTCTTCATAAACGCTCAGGGCACTATCAATCAGTGCTTCTTCCGCTGCCGGATCCGACTGATAATTGGTGAGAAGATCGCCTTGTTCATAATTGTGACAGACCAGTTCCCAGCCACGTTCCTTTGCTGCGTCGACGATATCGCGACGTTCGAGACCAAGCTTGGCATTGAGGGTACAGCTCGACGGCACACCAACTTCATCAAACGTATCAAACAGCCGCCAGATACCGGCACGCTGGCCATATTCGCGCCAGCTAAAGTTTGGAACATCGAGCACATTGCCCGGCATCGCATCCGGCAACGCCGGCGGACCACCCGCATAATACGGTTCCACGCCCTCTTTCATCATGTCCCAATATTCAAGATTCAGCGTTACCTGGACGGCCATCCGTTTGCCGTTCGGCCACTTCAGCGGCTTGCGCTTTGGTGGCGGTACAAAATCGTAATCCATCGAAAGAAAGCCCCTCATCCCTTAATTTTGTGGACGGCACTCTACAGAGCGAATGCACGAGGTCAATCAATGTTGCAGTATGTTATCCACAACCCGTTGTGGTTGGTATATCGTCATCCATCTCAACTGTGTCGTCAAGATAGCCGAGCCGGAACCACACCTTCGCAAGATGCCAGTCGATATTGTGGTCGAACATTTAGGACGGGTGCGCGGCGGCAAAGGCGTCAACTACCCTTAATTTCAAGCGCTGCTTACTTTGCTCAAAGACGCTGATAAGATCTGGTGCGAACTATCGAGCTGGTATCGCCTGTCAGACCTTGGCCCGCCCTAGGACGATATGGCTCCTCTGGCGCGCGCCCTAATAGGGGTACGACCCGATCACATCATCTGGAGCACAAACTGGCCACATCCGATATTATGGGGTTACCCGATGCCGAATAATAGCAACCGGTTTGACCAGTTCATGGGTTGGGCGGGCGACGATGCCACCCGCCACCAAATCTTGGTTGATAATCCGGCAAAACTATACGGATTCGATTAAACAACTGCGGCGGACTGATCCGAATAGTTGATAGTAACGGTGAAGCTGCCTTCATTCATCGACCAGTTCCATACATCATACTCACGCAGACCAGCGGCATGAAACGGGTCGGCTTTAGCGATCTCGTCGGCTTCCTCAAAAGAAGATGCCCTCACAATGATCATCCCGGTCCGTATTTTGTCTTCATCTTGAGATTCCATTGGCCCGGCCGCAAATAAAATGCCTTGTTTTTCAAGCTCGACCTGGCGCGCAAGATGCTGTGGCAGCAATTTCTTTATTTCCTCACGCGGCGCAACGGGGCGTGTAAAAATCACATAGAGATCTTTTTGCAACATATCCTTGGTATCGGGGACGCCTGGTACAGCCATTGAATTTCTCCTTTGTGGGTTCTGCGGCAGTATGCCAGAGCATTGGTTAACAACGCAAAGTGGCCCAAATACGCCATTTGAAATTTTGACCCATCACGCCGCTCGTTACAGCGTATGTCAACAGCGACCCCGCGTGATGACGACCGAAAAACGTCATACAGATCGCAAGCGTTGCATAGATCACATATCCGGCAAAGGCTGCATAAATATAGAGCTCACTCAACGCGCTCAGGTCATCTGTCATATTTTTGTCCAACAACCACAATATAAATGCATATCAGCGCCCTTGAACAGGAATGGCAATCGGCACTTGGATTGAGGTACACAAGCTGCAAACCACTCGGCGGCAGAACCATGTGCCGCCATCTCAGCATCCCAAGACGAAACACTTTCAACCGCGTTTTTAGTTCTATCGTATCGTGGTTCTGTTTCGTGATTCTACAAATGTCGGGCTCAGTCGCCCTCGCTCATGACAGCCGGGGGCGTGGAGTGCGCAGGCTCTATGTTGAAGCAGCTAAGATTGTTAGAGGGACCGGTTGCCATCAGTTCAAGCCCTTCTTCACCTTTGGCGGAGCATTCAACCTATTGGCATAGTTGTTTTTAACAGCGGAGAAAAAATCGTTGGAGCCATGCTTTACCGCCTATGAAGCAGCCACCAAGTTTTACAATCAGATATTGCAAAAATTACCCCGTTGGGGCCGTTAAAGGAAAACGGACAACAATAATTGTCGAACAATATATTCGTTAGAGCCGATCATGCCGCATCCAGAGGTGCATGCAGAACTGTGCCTTCTTCAAGGATTCCGCCGCTGAGATCGCGGACGATATCTTCATGGACTGGACGCGCCCCGTCAAAACTGAGCCATAAACGCAACAAATGGCGTTTGCGTTCAGCGTCCGGCCAATCTTCATAGCGGGTACGAGAATGTAGTGTGACGTAATTATGCACGAAGGACATATCCCCCGGTTCAAAATCGACGTCCATCGCTATTTCTGCAGCTATTTCGTTATAGGTATTAATCGCTTCCTGCTGTCCGGGAGTTAGGTCAGGCACCCCCGGCATACCCTGCGACCGCGCAAGCGTACTACTGGCACCGCGCGCTGCAAAATAGCCATCGGTCACACTAAACACCGGCTGGCGTGTCCACGGGTCAGTCTCACCTGGCGGTAGCTCGCCGCGCCTCGACCGGTAAAACCGGAACGCCAATTCCTCGACTAGGTTTGGCGCCCGTTTCAACATTTCATTATGGACTGTCACGGAGCTGCACATCCGATGCTGCCCGCCCGATTTCGCGGTCCTGATAACGCTTAAGCCAAAGACGTCGCAGCTATCGGCATGAAACCCGAGCTTGGAGGCGGAGTTATAGCCTCGCCCTGTCGCAGAGGTAATCTCCTCGCCAAGATCTTTGACGTGGCCCAGCAGGTGCCCTTTGGCGTTCTGTGATACCGCCCGACCGAAATAACACCCGACCCCCCAAAATGCCGCCGCCATCTGATAAAGAGAACGACCCTCAGTCGGTAAGCCGCGCAAAAAGACAAAGCCTCGCCCCTTAATCACCTCTTCGCAGAGATCTTCCAATACCGGTCCAAAAATCGGCAGATTAAAATCCTTTCGCTGGATACCTTTGAGATCGGGAGATCTTTTTTCTACTTGCGCAACAGCATCAAGAACATCTGTGATTTCAGAATTAGATAGCCGATAGAGATAGGCCTGGCTCGCCTCAAGCTCTTCCCGCGTCCAGGCAGGCGGATCTGTGATTGGTTCCATGAGTGTCGTAGGTGTGTGATGTCGGCTGGTCGGCTGCCATGGGTTAGCGGTCATCAGAATCTCTCGAATGTTTAGATCATCGATATTTTGGAAAGATAAGTTTAACGCGATAACGCAAAGCGAGGTAGGGCGAGGCAACCAATTTAAAGACCAAGAATAATTTGAACTTGCATTACCAAAGGCGTTTGGTTCACGGTTTCTGCACGTATGGAATATTTCTCGAAAGATCGAAAGTAGAATAAGCCATACAAAATTATTAGTCTATTCATCCTTAGCGAGCCAGGCGGAGTCCAGGGGAATGCGAGTGAAAAGTTATTTTGGCAGCCCATTTTAACGAGCAAGGATGGCTCCGAAGATTGTAACTATCTCACGTAAT